>NZ_MJWZ01000076.1:74224-145173 GCF_001762535.1 Campylobacter sp. BCW_6889
TTAAAGAGCCTATGTAATCTCTACTTTTACTCTCAAGATAAAAAGTCCCTTCTTTATGAATGCCAACTTTTGCCAAAAAGCAATCGTATGGACTTTTAGTTTTAACGATATCCCCTTCATAAATCTTTTTGCCATTTTTATCATAAATCCCAGTCCATAGCTCGATTTCAAATTTATTTCCATTAAGATGCGCCACTCTAGTTAATACATCAATCATTAAAAGAGAAATAAGACACTTATTTGTTTCGTGTCTCTCAGTTTCGTTGTTCCAAATCCTAAAATCAAAATCTTGTAGTTTCATTATTTATCCTTTAAAAAAACTTTTTAAAAAAGCCTTTGTTGCTTTGTTCGTTTTCATATTCTTTTACAAGTTTATTAATATTTTCAACTAATTCGCTTTTTTCTAAAATTTGTGTAATTTCATTATCTAATCTAAAAACTATGTATTCTTTTTTTCTACTTTCTAAAAAAGCAAGTGTTTCAAGTAAATTATTACCTATAACCCCACAAAGTTTTTGCATTGAAATATCTATATCATTAAGTATTTTTATAGTTTTTGAATTTTGTTTTACACCAAAAAGATAATGGTATTCAACTTCTTTGCTTTGAAATATTTCAAAACATTGCGTATATTGTTCTCCATTAAAAATCTCAAGAACAACAAAATTTTCATCTTGAAATATTCTAAAACTCTTAATTGTTTCTGCTAAGATATAAGTATTATTAATTTTGACTGATTTCATTTGTTATCTCCATTTATGCTTTTTATAGTTTTTTGCCATTCCTCATCGCTTTTAAACTCATTATTAAGTTCTTTTAAAAGTTTAAGTACTTCATCATTAGACAAATTAGAAAGAATAGTTCTTATTCTTTCTAATGGCTTGATATCCTTATGGATAATTCCAAAGAATTCCTCTTGCTCTTTTGTGCTTAAATCTTCAAAAAGTTCAGCCAAATCATGAGCGTAAAAATCTTCTAAATCACTCGCATCTATGCTTACATTGACATGCATTTTTTATCCTTTTGTTTTAAATTAAGTTTTAAAAACTTAATCAAATCCGCCTTAGCGGACTTGTTAAATTCTCAATTTTGAATTTCTAAACTTTCAATCTTTGGTTCTATTCTAAAATTATCCTTTACAACTCTTTTAAGTCCAAGCTTTACTAAGGTGCTATCTTCAAGCTCTGCAATGGCATCTTTATTAAGTTCTTCTTTATAAGTAATGCAATCATTAAGTCCATAGCTTTTTAAAGCTTTGATTAAGTTTTCTAGTTTTTCTTTCACACGTGGTAAAGATACACTTTTACTTAAGCGATAGCCAATCTTGCCAAAGGTAAATTCTTTAGATCTTTTTTCGGCAAATTCATGCTTGTTATTTTCACAAAAAGTAGTGATACATTGCTCTATGTATCCAAGCTCATCACTTAAAACCTTAATCTCTCCTGCGCGAGCTTCTTTAATCTCATTGCAAGCTAAAGTTACTTCTCCATTAATCTTTTCTATTTTTACACTAAGCTCTGCCACTTTTTTAAGTGCTAAATTAACATCTTCTAAATTATTTATTTGCATTTAAATCTCCTTTTAAATTAAATTTGTTAATTTGATAATCCCAAAGAACTACGCCATATCTTAAAAGCACTGCGTGTTTAGCTCTTTTCTTAACTATCCTTAAACCTTTTTTTTCACGCAGTGTCACGGAGCCTTCAGGTGGGTTAAGGGAGTGTAGCTCTTTATCGCAAAAGGTGGCTTTGCCACATTGCGAAGTCAAAGAGGCAACTCCAAAACTAGCTCTTTAATGCCAAGCTTTTTAGCTAATGCTAATTCTTCTTGCATACCTTGTGAATACTTAGCATCTTTATGATTGCTCATATAAATATAATCACTTGCTTTTAAAAGCTCTAATCCCATTTGTAAAGCTTTGTCTCTGTGTTTGTTTTCATCCAAATAACTAAATTGTAGTATGGGTGAAACAGGTGTAAAACCTTCACATTCACGCATGATTTTTAAGCATTCTTGCTGGGCTACACTAATAGCCTGAGCTTTTCTTTGACTTTCTCTTACAGCTAAAGCTTTGTAAGGAGAAGCGATATAAACTATTGCCATGAATTTTCCTTTCTAATAATTTTAGGGTTTTACCCTTTTTAAGTCTTCTTAAAAAAAGACTTAAAAAGAAAAAACTTAATCAAAACCAGCGAAGCGACGCCGTTAAGGCGAGGTTTCTATAAAGTGCTTTTAATTTAAGCACTTTTGTTAAGCTTTTTACCCAAATGAAAACGAATGATTTTTTTTGCAATATAATCAGGATAAATTCCTTTTAAAACATCTACAAACACTCCACTTTGCTTGTAATAAATCCCTACGCCTCTTACTTCAAAAAGACTTCTACTATAATCAGCTTTCTCACCTTTAATCATTGGTATCATTTTTTCTCTCCTTGTATTAAGTTTTCTTTCTTTGCTTTTTCTTTTTTGATTAAGTCAATCGTTTCAAAGATAGCCATCCACTTATCTTTATTTTTAGGACTCTTTAACTTTCTAAGAGCTTCAGTATAGATTTGATGAACGCGTGTCACGCTAAGATTAAGTTCTTTAGCTATCTCTTCAAAACTCATAATATAACCATCTCGCTTGCACTAGTTAATAACTCATCATTTATTTCGCACTCTTCAAGTTCTGCAAGTCTTAAGGCCTTTTTTAAAAGCTTTGCAGAGCTTCTAAAATTACCATTGCTAAATTTAAAATAGCCCTTGCCAAAAAACTCATCACTTTCTTCCTTGCTAAGTCCTCTCATCATCCATTTACCACAAATCCTTGAGTAAAGTTGTTTAAGCTCTTTGTTTTTACCCATTAGGTTTTTGTATAAAATCTCAGTTCCTACTAAAATAAGAGGCACTCTAGCAAAATCCGCAATGCGTCTTAAATCCTCCAAAGCCTTTAGTGGTAGATATTCGGCTTCATCTACGATTAAAATCTTTTCATTGGTCTTTAAAAATCTTGCAATTGCTTTTAGTTTTGAAGCATTGTTACTATTTGCTTCGATTTTAAGAGCATTTAAAAGCTCATCAAGCATTACGCCCACACTTGTATGACAAGTTGCCTCTATTAAAATACTTTGTGGTCTGGTTTTAATAAACTCGTTTATAATAGTGGTTTTTCCTGTTCCTGCTTCTCCAAAAATAAGTGCGATTTCTTTTTCATTTACAGCTTCGCTCATTACAAAAGTAGCCATAGAAAAATCACGGCTTCTAAAAAGTTGTTCTTTTTTAGGTTTTTCATTTTGCTTATCTTTGTGATTAGCGATAAAATCTCTTATCTTTTTACTCCATAAAGCCACATCACCTTTATAGCTTGCACTTTTAATCTGTGAGATTAAAGAAGCACTCGCACCAATCGCTCTTGCCAATGCACTTGGCTTCATACCGCTTTGCTCTAAAAAGCATTCTAATTCTTTGCTTAGTTCTTGCATATAAATCCTTTTTTATAACTTCGCGGTGGAAATAAATTCCACCTTGCGATAAAGGGCGTTGCCCTTTTAAAACCCCTAAAGCCCCCGTCCCACTGCCGTGGGGAGAACTTTTAAATTAAAGCTTTTTTAAAAGCTTTTAAAAACTTTCAAAGCGTGTTTAAATAGACTTTAAAAGCTTTTAAAGACTTTTAATATCCTGCCTTTTTGGCAGCATTTTCCCATTTTGGAATTTTCTTTTCATCTTTAGCCTTGCTTTTTAAAGCAAAACGTTCAAGTTCTCCATTGCTTACAAGAGTATTTGAAAATTCAAGTTCAATTTTTGCATTGTTGCTAACTTTTACTTTTGGAGCTTTAACTTTTTCTAGTTTTTCCTTGCCAAGAGCTAAATACTTTTCCATATTCTTTTCTAAAATCATTCTTTGCTTATCGATTTTGTCTTTATTTGCTTTTATGGCTCTATTTACAAGCTTTCTAGCAACTTTAGCTTCTTCAATGCTTACTCCAAGTTCTAAATCTAAGTTGTTTGCTACACAAATAAGTTCTTTTTGTTTATCAAAGCAAAAGATTTCGTTTTGGTTATTAAGATTTTCACACACAAACACTTCTTCATGGGTGTATAATTTTGGATTATAAAAAAGAGTTCCATTAAGACTAAGTCCTTTATTTAGCACCTTTCTAAGTTTTAATTCACCGCCTAAATACATACTAAGGCTAAGCTCATCTATACTAATGGCATCGCTAATCTTTGCTTCAAAGCTTTCTTTTGGAGTGGCACCTAGTCGGTCAAGCCATTTGTTATTCATAAAATACGCACTATAATCATCAATACACTCTCTCATATACTCAAGTGTTTTAAGTCTTCTTTGATTTGTCTTATAGCCTTTTTTAAGTCTTCTTTCTTTTTTAGAATAAAAAAACTCAATAGCTTGTCTTTCTTTAACATTAGATCCTATGTATCCAACTAAGTTTGCAGTGAGTGAGTTTTGTAAGTCTTTAAATTTATTTTCTACATAAGGCTTACTCCAGCCACTGTAAGCTGGCATTGCTTTATAGTCAATGTTTAATCTCTCTAAAAGAGCTTTGACATTTTTACTTAAAAATGCCTTGCCATTATCTGAGTGTATGCATTTTGGCACACCATAAGTGCTGATGTATTTTGCGATGGCTCTTGCTATGCTTAAACTATCTTCACTAAAGCCTAGATAAAAGCTAGCCACACCACTATAAGTATCGATTAATGATATTATAGTGTAGCGTTTATGCCAAGAGCACTCATCGCCTTTTAGCCCATAAGTTTCATTGATAAAATCTACTTTACAAATAGCATCAAGTGGACTTGCATCAATTTCTACGATTTCATTGATGGTATTTACTTTCCAATTACTTACCCCAAGTGCTGGTAGATGTCTGCTTATAGCTCCATCTTCGCCATGCAAGATGATATTTTTTATGAGTTTGTTTTCTTTTAAGTATTTTTTCATACTTCTTAAAACACACTCATAGCTTATAAATTCATCTTTTTTGCCTAGAAAATCTTTTAAATCTAACTTGCCATTCTTTGCTAATTCATAATTTAATACCCTGTGGATATTAGAAGCATTAAGCCTTCCTTTTTGAGCAAGCAAAGTATTTATAAAAAGCTCTTTTATACCAAGAGTGCTAATGGCATCATCTTTTTTATTTTCTCTTTTATCTATTAAAGCATCAAGCCCGTTTGCTAAGTATTCTTTTTGCCAAGAAAAGAGCTTGTTTTGTGTGAGTTTAAACTCATAGATTTTTTTAGCGTTAATGTAATTTATAAAATCATTTGTGCTTATCTTGCCTTTAGCATGTAGCCATTCTTTAACCACAGCTGCTTTTTGTAAGGCTAAATTTTGCTTTTTAGAACTGGCTTTTGCAAAGAGACTTAAGCTATCTTTGTTTATTTGTATTTGATTTTCGCTAAGTTTGGTTTTGTTAGTGTTTTGCACTTGCAAGGCTTTAGAATTTTTAAGCAAAACATCATCATTTAATGCTTTGCTTAAAACTTCTTGTGTTGTTTTAGGAGTTATAGTAGTAGTATTGCTTATATCTTCTATGTTAAAACCTTGCTCTACTAGCTGTGCTTCTTCTTTGCTTAAAGGTTTAGACCAGATTTGAAGGGTTTTACCACCGCGTCCTTTGCCTTGGGTGTATTTAAAGTGTATTATATGACTACCTGAAATACAAATTTTTTTAGTCTGCTTATTTGCACGAATACAAGATTTTTTAAGTGCTTCGTAATTTATATCATATTGCTTTGCAAATTCTTTACTGCTTATCCACATTTAAGCCACCTTAAATCCATCTTTTTCTAACATTTCTTTTAATTCTTTAGCTCTGCCTCTTATACCTTTTGTTTTGCCATAGCTCATATTTAAAAGCAGTCTATAATCGCTTTCATTTAGCTTTTTAAACTTAGCCCAAGTACGAAGCTTAAAGCCTTTTTTGCTCATTTGCTCAGTTAAATTTGTAAAGCTTTTACGCATTTTTACTCCTTTATGGTATAATCACCTAAACCACTCCAAAAAAAGGAGTGGTAAAGATGATTTTATAACTCAAGTTTGAAAGTGATTTTTAGCTTCCAAACTTTGAGTTTTACGACCACCTTTTTACACTTTAAAACTTTCATTTTAAAGCTCCAAAAGTGATATTATCCCCACTCACCCAAGCCACTTTTAAAAAAAATCTTTTTGTGATACAATTCTTTTAAAAGTAATAGAATTATAGTGTAATTTATTAAACTTGTCAAGACAAAAGGTGTATTTTATGAATATTTCTCAAAAAATTAAAAATGCTAGAGAAGCTAAAAACTTAACACAATTAGAATTAGCTAAATCAAGCGGCGTTTCACTGGATTCAATAAAAAGATATGAAACAAAAGAATCTAATATAACAATACATAATTTAATAAAAATTGCAAAAGTTTTAGATATTGATTTGAATTATTTTGCGAATGTCCCTAAGTTGTCCCTTAGTCTGTCTTCTAAAATGTCCCTAAGCCAAGATAAATATGTCCCTAAGTTGGAAAATCAACAAGAAACCTTAAACGATGATATGATAAACATTCCTTTTTTTGAAAATGTAAGAGCAAGTGCTGGAAGTGGCGCTTATAACGATGAAGAAAGCACTCAAGCTTTGGGACTTTCTAAAAGTTTTTTGCGTGAATGTTTTGGCTTATACTCTTTTATAAATCTCTCTGTGATTTTAGGACAAGGCGATTCTATGGCACCAACACTTCCTGAAAACTGCTATCTTTTAATCCAGCAAGGAGAAGTGGCAGAAGGCGAAATTTGTGTAACACGCATTGAAGATGAGCTTTATGTAAAACGCCTTCAAAAACGCCCCAAGCTAAAACTCCTTAGCGATAACAAAGCATATGAGCCCATTAATCTAGAAGGTGAAAACTTTGAAATACTCGGACGCGTTGTAGGATATTTTAAAAAGACTACTCTTTAATTTTTTAAAGGTGTTTAAAAGACTTTGTAAAGTATTTATAAAAAGAATGTAAAAATGTGTAAAGCACAATGTAAAAAAATGTAAAGATAAAAGCTCACTTTGATTTCTAAAAAAATCTCATCAAAATACTATAAAATAATACTTTGATTAAAATTTCTCTCACTTTACTTTTTTACATATCTTTATACAATCATTGTGTCATGAATACTGTATTTTTCATTCCAAGTTGAAATTAGTTTATCCAAAAGCACCTTCTTTAATTTTTGTATTTAAAATTAATTTCATATATTCGAGTGAAATATTATATTTTATTAAAATATTATTAATTGAAAATTATTTATTTTATTTATATTTGTATAATATAAAAAATATATATAATTAATATTAAAAATTAAGACTTACTGATTCTAGTATAGAATCAGTAAATAATAATATGTGCAATTTGTGGCCCATGAACACCAAAAACAGTGACAAGTTCTATATCTGCTGTTCTTGAAGGCCCTGCTATAAATAAGATATTAGTAGGTAAGATTTCATTTTCTTTTTTTACCAAATTTAAAGCCTCGCTAAGACTCTTAACAACATTTTCTTTTTTAAGTAGCACTATACAAAGTTTAGGTGCAAGGCTTAGCATTCTAGGTTGAGTTTTGCTTGAAGGTACAAGTGCAACTCCGTGAGAGCTTACCCCTGCTCTTGCATGAATGATGGAAAAATCACTATGAAAAACCTCAGATCTTAAATTTTCGATTTCTTTATCAAAGCAAATCTTTTTTTCTGCTTTGATTTGTTCTAAATTTAAATTTAAATCCAGCCCATAAATCATACTTTTAAAGCCATATTTTGCGATAATTTCATTGATTTTTTCTTCTAAGGTATCTTTAGTGGCATTTTCAACAATGTATTTATTAACACTCATTTTTTGCTTCATTTCTGCAAGCATATCTTGGGTGGTTTGGATATGTTCTACAGGATCTATACTTTCAATGCGTGTGAACGTTGTTTCTTTGTAAGCTTTTTTAAGATGTTCTAAAATACTTGCTTTACTTTTGCTTGAAATTTCATCGATTTTACTCATAGCTTACTCCTTCTAGTTTTTGCACTTCTTTATAAAGATCCATTTTAATTTGAGGTAATTCTTTAAAAGCGTACCATTTTTTAATCACAGGCAAAACGCTTGCGAAATTTTGTACCGTCCAGTTAAAATAATGTGCTTTTGAAAGTGAAAAACGCCATTTATTACCATTGGTTGCGATATTTTTAAATTGTTTAAAAGCAAAGGCTTCTAAGGCATTGTGATGAACATTATTTGCTCCTAAAGGTGGATTTTTACCTTGTCCTATTTTATCACATCTTAATTTGCGAATAAGATCAGCCAAAGGAATTTGCACTGGACAAACTTCAGAACAACGCCCACAAAGTGAACAGAAATTTAAAATATCTCCTGTATGATCTATACCAAAAATATTAGGACTGATTACTTCTCCTATAGGTCCTGGATAAGTGGTTTGATAGGCATGTCCACCGATTTGATCATAAACAGGGCAAAAATTCATACAAGCCCCACATCGAATACAACGCAAAGCCTCATAATAATCCTCATGAGCTAACATTTTAGAGCGATGGTGATCAAATAAAATCACATGCACTTCTTTAGGACCATCTAAATCCCCATTTTTTCTAGGGCCTGTAATGATATTATTATAAGTTGGTATAAATTGTCCTGTGGCTGAAGGAGTGAGTAAAGAAACCATAGTAGCCGCATCTTCAAAGCTTTCCATGACTTTTTCTATGCCGCAAAGTGCGATATGAATATCAGGTGCTGTAGTGCACATTCTACCGTTTCCTTCATTTTCTATAAGCCAAAAAGCTCCTTCTCTTGACATGGCAAAATTGACCCCACTAAGTCCAAGTTTTAAGCCTTCAAAATCTTTTCTTAAATGCTCTCTAGCTACCGCATTTAAACTTTCAGGTTCATTGTTTTCTAAATTCGCTCCTAATTTTTCTTTGAAAATTTCTCCGATTTCATGGCGGTTTCTATGTATAGCAGGTACAACTATATGTAAAGGAGGCTCTTCATTAAGCTGTAAAATAAGCTCTCCAAGATCGGTTTCTATAGCTTTTAAACCTTTTTTTTCTAGGTAGTGATTTAGGCCTATTTCTTCGCTTGCCATAGATTTACCTTTTAAAAGCTTGGTAATATTTTTTTCTTTCATGATTTCATAGACGATTTCACAGACATCTTCATCACTACTTGCCCAATGCACTTTAATGCCATTTTTTGTAGCATTTTTTTCAAATTCTAAAAGCCTTTCTTCTAAACTCATTAAGGCATTGTTTTTAGCTTGTTTAGCTTTAGCTCTTAAACCCTGCCAGTCTTTAAATCTAGCATCAATAACATTGAGTCTATTTTTTTGTAAAGTATGCATGGCAGTCATTAAATTTTCTTGCATTTGCTTGTCATTGAGTTTAATTTGAACGATTTGTTCGTGAGGAATTTTTTGACTCATAGTCTTTCTCCTTCCAAGCGTTTAAGTAAAAAGTCATATAAATGTATGCCTTTTATATCTAAACCCATTCTTTTCATTGTGCCATCTATGTTTAAAAGACAACCTCCATCGCCACTGATGAGATATTTTGCACCGCTATTTTGTATATCTTTAATTTTACTTCTTACCATAGCATTTGAAATTTCAGGCTCTTTTACTGAAAAAGTTCCGCCAAAACCACAACATTCTTCCTCGTATTGAAGTTCTACTAATTCTACATTTTTTAGTTTTTTGATAAGATTTTTACTCGCTTGTATGCTTTTTTGCACTCTTAAAGCATGGCAATTAGAATGCCAAGTTACTTTTATAGGTGCACCTTTATCTTCATAATCTACTTTTAAAACTTCATCAAGGTATTGTGAAAGTTCTATGACTCTAGAGCTAAAATCTTTGACTTTAGAAAATTCAGGTTTGTTTTTAAAAAGTTCTTTATAGTCATGACTCATCATACCCGCACAAGATCCGCTTGGCACAACGATGGGGTAATCTTTATCAAATAAATCCACATTATATAAAGCAATCTCACGACTTTCATCGAAATAACCTGAGTTAAAAGAAGGTTGAGCGCAACAGGTTTGATTTTTTTTAAAAATCACTTCAATACCTTCACGCCTTAAAAGTTTTATTGCATTTAAAACGCTTTGTTGCATAGCAGCACTTCCTAAGCATGTGGCGTAAAAATACACCTTTTTCATGATCTCTCCTTTTGGGATAATTTAGGATAAATATTCTAATCCTATAAAAATAAAAGCAAAGTAAATTTTCCAACAAATATTCTAAAAACGAATATTTGTTGAAGCAAAACTTAAATTTTTTAATTATTTCACTATAACTTCAGGGATGATTTCTTGTAAGAAAAAAGCTATAATGCAAGTCCAAATTCCTATTAAAATAATAAAAGCTACAGAATATTTTAATGTGAATTTGAAAAGATCAGATTCTTTTCCTACAAGCCCAACTGCTGCGCAAGCTATAGCAATGCTTTGTGGACTGATCATCTTTCCAACGACCCCACCTACTGAATTAGCTGCTAAAAATAAAGCTTCACTAACACCTAGTTTTTGAGCACTTACTTGTTGCAAGGTTCCAAAAAGTAAATTAGCACTTGTATCAGAGCCTGTTAAAAATACCCCTATCCAGCCAATGATTGGTGAAAAGAAAGAAAAAGCATCACCTGTATGTGCAAAAGCAAGTCCTAAAGTAGTGCTCATACCACTATTTTTAGAAATAAAAGCAAAAGCCACAACTAAACCTATGGTGATACAAGGTATAGCCATTTCTTTTAAAGTAGCCCAAAAGCATTCTGCTGCATCTTCAGCTTTGATTTTTAAAATAGCTATACTTAAAAAAGCTGCAAGCAAAATCGCTGTTCCTGCTTGAGCTACGGTTTTTCCATTGATTAAATCTATACCTAAAGCCAAAGATAAAGGCTTAGCTTCTCCTATGCCTGTGATAGAAGGGCTTAAAATTCCAGTTGTGATATTGCTAAATTGTAAAGTAATGCTTGTATAGCTTAAAATTCCATCCTTATCAAAGAGAGCTTTAAACCAAGGTTGTGTCCAAATGATAATACAAACAATGAGTAAAATAAAAGGCGACCAAGCTTTTAAAATTTGATTAAAGCTTAGAGTGTTATCTTGAGTGAAATTGCTTTCATTATCAAATCTAAAAATATTTTTTGGTTTCCAAAATTTTAAAAATACAGTTGTAACCGCTAAAGAAACTACAGCTGAGATAATATCAGGTAATTCTGCTCCTAAGTGATTTGAGCTTAAAAATTGAGTAGTTGTAAAACTTAGTGCCGCAACTAAAATAGCTGGAAAAGTTTCTTTAACGCCTTTAAATCCATCCATTAAAAAAACTATGAAAAAAGGTATAGTAAGACTTAAAGGAACTAGCATTCTACCTACCATGGCAGAAACTGAATGCTGTTCTATGCCGACAAGATTTGCCATAGCAATAATAGGAATTCCCACCGCACCAAAAGCAACAGGAGCGGTATTTGCGATAAGACAAAGTCCTGCAGCTTGCAAAGGACGCAAACCAAGTCCTACTAAAAGTGCAGCAGTTATAGCCACAGGGCCACCAAAACCTATAGCACCCTCTAAAAATGAACCAAAACAAAAACCTATTAAAATCACTTGAATTCTATGATCTGGAGTAATACTCATCACGCTTTTTTTAATGATTTCAAAAGAACCCGACTTGATAGAAAGTTTGTAAAGAAAGATTGCCGCAATGATAATCCAAGCTATAGGCCACATACCATTTGTAAAGCCTTGAATAAAACTTGCGCCCACTAAATTCCAAGGCATTTTATAGGCAAATAAAGCTACCAAAGTAGCAAGTATAACAGTTAAAAAACCTGCTTGATAACCTTTAAGTTTTAAAACAACCAAACAAACTAAAAAACATAGTATAGGTAAAAATGCCACTAAAGCACTTAGCCAAATGTTTGAAAAAGGGTCGTAAACTTGTTGCCATGTTAAAATTTGCTCCAATTTTTCCTCCTTGATAATTATTTATGTATAAATTTATTGTAACAAAAAATTAAATTAAAATAAAAAAATTATAGAGTAAAGTAAATTACATTGTGTTATTATTGATTATTTTGTGTATTTTTGTAATATCATAAATATTAAATAAATATAAAAATAGAACAAGAAAAAATCTTATTCTAAAGGGGTAGAAGCTGTTAAAGGTGGAGTTATAATCATTAGTTCGTTTACTTCATAAAAAATTAGGATCTAAGGTGCAAGGGGCTATTCTAAAGCGTTTTTGTGTAGGAATATTTGGATTAAAAAGTTACCATACATTCATCAGATTCCAAAACTAAAGAACAAATTTGCACAGCTGAAGTTGTTGTTGGCATTATAGAAAATACAGTTTCTAGTTTACTATCTTTTAGATTATCTTGACAAGATTTTGCTCCAAAGGTTCCATCTTCTAGGATGGTCAAACAAAGATCGCTTTCTTTTGGATTTGTAAATTGCACATAACCAAAAGGAAGTTCATTAGCTAATTTATCTTTTTGTTTTAACTCATTGCTTAAAACAATTTCTTTAATATTCCAATTTTGATCAATAGGATCTTTTGAGATATCTCTAAAGGCACTTAAAAAAATTCCCGTTTCTAAATTTCTTATAGAAACCATTTTGGTAAAATCTTTCAAATCTCCAGTAGGAGTTGCAAAGGCTAAAGTTATAAACATAAAAAATAAAGCAACAATTTTTTTCATATTAAATGTCCTAAAATTTTCTAAAATTAACTGGAAAATGATCTTAAACTTGCAAGCATCAAAATCACAGCTAAAAGTGGTGGAGTATAGGCTTGTTGTCTGTTTAAATTTCCTGTAATTGCATAATCAATAGTCCCTCCGTTTGCTTGAGTTGCACTAGTTGGAAAAACCACTCTAATTTTATTTGCTAATCCTCTATCCACTGTATTTGTTATAGTAGAAGGATCACGGTTAAAATCCCCTGCTATCATCCAGTTAACTTGAGGTATATTTACAAAATGTGTATTTATGGGCTGTGATAATTGCTCCTACATCTGTTCCTTCATTGGCTAAAACATAGATATTGAAAAAAGCATCACTTCCATCGCGAATTCCTATAATGGGTCTTGAAACTATAGCTAAATTTACACGATTAGCTCCTACATCAACGCGAGAATAATAAATAAAAACCCTATCAGGTCTTGAAAGAGTCCTCAAATTCTACTCATATTCATCAATAGGCGTTCCATCTTGTTGCACATGGCGTCCTGTTGGAGTGGCTATTCTTAGTAAAGTTCCTATTTCTTGTATCATTAAGATATCTAAGGGGTTTGCTCCACTTGCAAGTTGTCTTATTGCATTATTGTTGATGCTACTAGTTAAAGGTGGGGTAAATAGGAATAATAAGTACTAAATCAGCATTGCTAATTAAACTTGGAATTTCTTGATTAGTAGGAAAAATAGGTTCAAGTCCTAGTTTTAAAGAAAAAGAATTAGTATCTTCAAATTCTCCAAATGAACGCCCCAAAGGATTTACATTTTCAAAATTTAGAAGAACATGCATTAAAGAAAAAAATCATAAAAAAAATAAAAACTTTAATTTTTTGCATTAAAAACCTTGATTATGTATTTAAATTTTTTAAGAAAATAATAACATAATTTTCATTATAATTTTCCGCTTCTTAAAATGTTTTATTTTGTTGTTTTTAAAGGTAGAATTTACATGCATCTTAAACACTTATATTTTAGTATTTCTCAAATTTTTAATTTTTACAAAGAAGGTTTTAAAAATTTAACTCTTGGAAAGACCCTTTGGAAAATTATCTTTATCAAACTTTTTGTTATGTTTGTGATTTTAAAACTTTTTGTTTTTGATGTAAATTTTAATTCTATTTTTAAAAGCGACAAAGAAAAAAGCACTTTTGTACTCAAAAATCTTACACTCGAAGGAAAATAAATGAACGAACTTAATAGCGTTGATTGGTCAAGAGCGCAGTTTGCTTTAACTGCACTTTATCATTTTTTGTTTGTGCCTTTAACCTTAGGCTTATCTTTTATCATTGCTATCATGGAGACTATCTATGTAAAAACTAAAAATGAAAGATGGAAAAAAATCACCAAATTTTGGCTTTCATTATTTGCTATAAATTTTGCTATCGGTGTAGCTACAGGTATTATAATGGAATTTGAATTTGGAACAAACTGGGCAAATTATAGCTGGTTTGTGGGAGATATTTTTGGTGCACCTTTGGCGATTGAAGGTATTATGGCATTTTTTTTAGAGGCTACTTTTTTTGCAGTTATGTTTTTTGGCTGGGATAAAGTAAGTAAGGGTTTTCACTTACTTTCAACTTGGTGTGTGGCTATAGGAAGTAATCTTTCTGCTTTTTGGATTTTAGTGGCAAATGGTTGGATGCAATATCCTGTAGGAATGAGCTTTAACCCTGATACAGCAAGAAATGAAATGCAAAGCTTTTTTGAAGTAGCACTTTCTCCTGTGGCTATTTCAAAATTTTTACATACCATAGGCAGTGGTTATGTGATTTCAGCTTTATTTGTAATAGGAATTTCAGCTTGGTTTATGTTAAAGGGACGCCATATTATCGAGGCTAAAAAAAGCTTAGTTGTAGGAGCTAGTTTTGGTTTGGTTTGTTCAATCTTTTTGTTTTTCAGCGGAGATGAAAGTGCTTACCGTGTAACTCAAACTCAACCTATGAAACTTGCAGCTATGGAAGGGGTTTATCAAGGTGAACATCGTGCAGGACTTGTACCTTTTGGAATCTTAAACCCTAAAAAAACCATAGATAATAACGAAAGTGTGTTTTTATTTGACATTACTATACCTTACGCTCTTTCTATATTAGGAAACCGTGATCCAAATTCTTTTGTACCAGGAATTGAAGATTTAATCTATGGAAATGAAAGCAAAGGTATAGAACCTATGCAAAATCGTATCGATAGAGGAAAAATCGCTATACAAGCTCTAAAAGACTATAAGCTTGCTAAAGAAAACAATGATACAATAGCTATGGCAAATCACAAATCTATTTTAGAAACTCATTTTAAAGATTTTGGCTATGGATATCTAGAAAAACCAAGCGATACTATTCCGCCTGTGGCTTTAACTTTTTATAGCTTTCATATCATGGTTGCTTTGGGAAGTTTTTTCTTTTTACTTTTCATCGTTACTCTTTATCTTACTATGGCAAATGATATTGAGAAATTTAGAAAAGTACTTTGGGTATGTTTATTATCCATTCCATTGGGTTATATCGCCGCTGAAGCAGGCTGGATTGTTGCTGAAGTAGGCAGACAACCTTGGGCAATTCAAGACTTACTTCCTGTACATATCGCAGCAACGCAACTTGGAAAAGTCAATGTTCAAATTTCATTTTGGATTTTTGCAGTACTTTTTACAGCCTTATTGATTGCAGAAGTTAAAATCATACTTACTCAGATTAAAAAAGGTTTTGACGCACATGCAGAGCATACTCCACTTATGGGCAAAGGAGAAAAATGATGTTTTTTGGTTTAGAACTCGAAGGTTTGCAAATTTATTGGTGGTTGATTTTAAGTTTGCTCGGCGGACTTTTAGTTTTTATGTTTTTTGTCCAAGGTGGACAAACTTTAATCGATGAGCTTAGCAAGGATGAGCTTGAAAAAACCATGCTAGTCAATTCTTTAGGGCGTAAATGGGAGCTTGGTTTTACAACTCTCGTACTTTTTGGCGGAGCTGCTTTTGCAGCTTTTCCACTTTTTTATAGTACAAGTTTTGGCGGAGCTTATTGGGCTTGGCTTTGTATTTTATTTTGTTTTATTTTACAAGCTGTGGCTTATGAGTATCGTAAAAAAGAAAATAATGTTTATGGCTCTAAAACCTATGAAATTTTTCTTAAAATTAATGGCTATTTAGGTGTGTTTTTAATCGGAGTTGCAGTAAGTAGCTTTTTTAGCGGTTCCGAATTTATCTTAAATGAGCATAATTTTGTTTCTTGGCAAAATCCTTTGCACGGCTTAGAGCTTTTACTCAATCCTTTTAATTATCTCTTAGGCTTAGCTTTGGTATTTTTAGCAAGGCTTTTAGGCGCAGCGTATTTTATGAACAATATCAATGATGAGAATATCAAAATAAGAGCTATGAAAAAACTTATGATCAATAGCATTCTATTTTTACCTTTTTTCTTAGGTTTTTTAGCGTGGATTTTCTTAAAAGATGGTTTTAGTGTAGATATCAATGGAGTTGTAAGCATGAGTGCGAATTTATATTTATATAATTTCTTAAATCAAATGATTTTTGCTGTTTTGCTTGTTATTGGTGTGATTTTAGTGCTTTTAGGTATGGTTCAAGGAGCAAAAGGTTGCTCTAAGGCTATTTTTACTTTAGGACTTGGAACGGTTTTAATAGTTTTTGCTTTATTATCAAGTATTGGTTTAGGTCAAAGTGCTTTTTACCCATCTTTAAGTGATTTACAAAGTTCTTTAACTTTAAAAAATGCAAGTTCAAGCTATTATACTCTAAGCGTCATGGCTTATGTGTCTTTGCTTGTACCTTTTGTTTTAGCTTATATTATCTATGTTTGGAATGCAATGGATAAGGTAAAAATCACACGCGAAGAAATCGCAAACGATGATCACGCATATTAAGGAGAAAAAATGTTACATGCTTTGTTTTTATTGACTTGGCCTTTAGTAATTTATCTAAGCTATAAATTTATAATGCTAAATATCAATCAATTAGAAAAAGATAGCAAACTATAAAGCAAGATAAGATTTAAACCGATATAAGTATAAATCTTTTCAAAATATTGCAATTTGCCCACTTTTGGGCATCTTTTAATCATAAATCTTTTAAAGCTTCATTAGCAGCATCAAGGGCGTGAATAAGGCTTGTGTCAAAAATTTTGATATTTGTATCATTTTTGGATATTAATAAACCAATTTCAGTGCAAGCTAAAAGCACTCCCTTTGCACCTTTTTCTTGTAATTTTTTTATAATATTTAAATATTTTTCTTTAGATTCTTGCTTGATTTTACCCTTGCAAAGCTCATTAAAAATAATATCATTAACGATTTTTATATCTTCATCGCTAGGAATAATAACGCTAATATTTTCTTCAATAAGCATTTTTTTATAAAAATCCTGAGTCATTGTGTATTTAGTACCCAATAAACCAATTTTTTGTATGTTTTCTTGTTTTAAAGCCTTAGCAGAGCTTTTTGCAATATGCAAAATAGGGATATTTATGTTTTGTTGAATTTCATCAAAAACCTTATGCATAGTATTAGTTGCAATTATTATAAAACTAGCCCCTGCAAGTTCTAATTTTTTAGCACACTGAGTTAAAATTTGCGCAGCTTCTTGCCATTTATCTTGGCTTTGTAAATTTTCTATTTCTTCAAAATTAACACTGTAAAGTAAAATTTTTGCAGAATTTAAAGATTTTAATTTATCATTTATAGCTTGATTTATTGTTTTATAATAAGTAATAGTACTTTCAAAACTCATTCCGCCTATAATACCAATGGTTTTCATTTTTCTCCTTAAAAATTAATTTTTGAGTTGTTTTATTATAATATATTTCATAGAAATACGATTTATTTTTAAATAAATAAATATATTTTAATATTTTTATTAAAATTTAAAATAATTTTTTAAACTATTTTCCAATCTACAGGAATTTTACCAACTTTTTTTAAAAATTTATTAGCCTTTGAAAAATGTTTACAACCTAAAAATCCTGTTCTAGCTAAAGGGCTTGGGTGAGCTGCTTTTAAAATCAAATGCTTAGCATTATCAATCAAAATCTCCTTGCTTTTTGCGTAATTTCCCCAAAGCATAAAAACAAGCCCTGATTTTTCATTGCTTAATTTATGTATTATAGCATCACTAAATTCTTGCCAACCCCACGAACTATGACTAGCTGCTTTATTTGCTTCAACGCTAAGAATAGAATTTAAGAGCAAAACTCCTTGTTTTGCCCAAGAGCTTAAATCTCCGCTTTTTGCTGGAGCGATGTTTAAATCATTTTGCAATTCTTTAAAAATATTATTAAGACTTGGTGGGATTTTTACATTTTTTGGAACCGAAAAACTAAGCCCCATTGCTTGGTTTGGTTGATGATAGGGATCTTGTCCTAGGATAATAATTTTAATTTCTTTTAAGGGACATAAATTAAAAGCATTAAAGATTAAATTTGCAGGCGGATAAATAATTATATTTTGATCAATCGCATTTAGGTATTGTTTTTTGATTTCTAGAAAATATTTTTTTTGAAATTCGTCTCTTAAAAATTCTTTCCAGTCATCATTTATTTTAATCTTATCTATGTTTATTGTAATTTCTTCCATGTTATCCCTAATTATTTAAATTATTAAAAATTTTATTCTAGCAAAAAAAGCTTGCAAAAATATATTAATTTTTTTTGAAGTAAATAAAATTTTTTATATTAATAAAAATTAAATATAAAGACATAATTTAGGATATAAAAATACTTAATTTATTATATTTTGAAAGTATTTTAATTATTAACCAATTATTAACTAAAAATGCAATATCATTATTTTATGATTTAAATCAAAAATTTTTGATTTTAAATTAAAATACTTTTTATGAAAGGTTCAAAATGGGAACAAGAAAAGAACATGATTTTATTGGGGAATTGGAAATCTCTGATGAGGTTTATTATGGAGTGCAAACTTTTAGAGCTGTTGAAAATTTTGATATTTCTCATGATAGATTAAAAGATTTTCCTCGCTTTGTTAGAGCTTTGGCTAGAGTAAAAAAAGCTGCAGCTATGGCAAATCATGAATTAGGTCTTTTGGATAAAAATATCCAAGATGCGATTATTAAAGCGTGTGATAAAATTTTAGAAGGCGGGTATTATGATCAATTTGTAGTAGATATGATCCAAGGAGGTGCTGGAACAAGTACAAATATGAATGCTAATGAAGTTATAGCAAACATAGGACTTGAACTTATGGGTCATAAAAAAGGTGAATACCAATATCTTCATCCAAATGATCATGTTAATTTAAGCCAAAGTACTAATGATGCTTATCCTACAGCTTTACACCTTGCCTTGCATGATTATTTAAGTGATTTGGCAAAAGCTATGGAGCATCTGAAAAAAGCTTATGAGAGAAAAGCTGAAGAATTTAAAGATGTTCTTAAAATGGGTAGAACCCAACTGCAAGATGCTGTACCTATGACTTTAGGTCGTGAATTTAAAACTTTTGCCGTAATGATAGGTGAAGATATACAAAGAGTATTAGAAGCTAGAAAATTGATTTTAGAGATCAATTTGGGTGGAACTGCTATTGGAACGGGAATTAATTCTCATCCTGATTATCCGAAGGTTGTAGAAAGAAAAATAAGAGAAGTGACAGGTTTTGAATATACTGTGGCTGAGGATTTGATCGAGGCGACTCAAGATACGGGAGCTTATGTACAAATTTCAGGTGTTTTAAAACGTGTTGCAACAAAACTTTCTAAAGTATGTAATGACTTAAGACTTTTAAGTAGTGGTCCAAAATGTGGTCTTAATGAGATTAATCTTCCAAAAATGCAACCAGGTAGTTCTATCATGCCAGGTAAGGTAAATCCTGTTATTCCTGAAGTAGTTAATCAAGTTTGTTATTTTGTTATTGGAGCAGATGTAACTGTAACTTTTGCTTGCGAGGGTGGACAATTACAACTTAATGTTTTTGAACCAGTTGCAGCATATAGCTTATTTAATTCTATTGTAATGCTAGAAAAAGCAATGTATACTTTAGCTGATAAATGTATAGATGGTATTACTGCAAATGAAAAAATTTGTTCAGACTTTGTCTATAATTCAGTAGGTATAGTAACAGCTTTAAATCCTTATATTGGTTATGAAAATTCAGCTTCTATAGCTAAAGAGGCAATGAACACTGGAAAAAGAGTGGCTGATATTGCGCTTGAAAGAGGGCTTTTAAGTAAAGAACAAATTGATGAAATTTTAACACCATCAAATATGCTAAATCCTCACATGGAAGCTAAAAAATAGCATTTTAGGATTTAATATGGATATAATGATAATTTTGCAAGTAATCGTCCTTCTTGGGGCAATTTTTATCGGTATTCGCCTAGGCGGTATTGCTATAGGTTATGCTGGAGGATTGGGTGTAGTTATACTAGGACTTGTTTTAGGTATGAAACCTGGTAATATTCCTTGGGATGTTATTTTAATTATTGCTGCAGCTATTGCAGCAATTTCTGCTATGCAACAAGCAGGTGGACTTGATTATATGGTAAGGGTGACAGAAAAAATTTTAAGATCAAGCCCTAAATTTATAAATTATTTAGCTCCAGCTTGTGGATGGTTGCTTACAATCTTAGCAGGAACAGGAAATGCAGTATTTTCTTTAATGCCTGTTGTAGTTGATGTTGCAAAATCTCAAAACATAAAACCTAGTGTTCCACTTTCATTAATGGTTGTTTCTTCGCAAATTGGAATCACTGCTTCTCCTGTAAGTGCAGCTGTGGTTTATATGAGCGGCGTTTTAGAGCCACTTGGATGGAATTATCCAACTTTAATTGGAATTTGGATCGGTACAACTTTTATAGCTTGTATGCTTACAGCTTTTATAGTGAGTTTAATCACTCCTATGGATTTAAGCAAAGATAGCGTTTATCAAGAACGCTTAAAAGCAGGACTTGTTAAAGATGCAGGAGCTATTTTACATGGTGAAGATAAACCAGGTGCTAAACTTTCAGTAGGAATTTTCTTGATCACTGTTTTGGCAGTTGTACTTTATGCAACTGCAATTTCAAGTAATATTAAATGGATTGATCCTGTTGTGGTTCCAAGAGATGCAGCTATTATGAGCTTTTTACTTACTGCAGCAACTTTGATCACTTGGCTTTGTAAAGTTGAACCAGGTAAAATTCTTGATACCAGTGTATTTAAAAGTGGTATGACTGCTTGTGTTTGTGTTTTTGGTGTAGCATGGCTTGGAAATACTTTTGTTGCAGGACACGAAGCTTCTATTAAAGAAGTAGCAGGCGACTGGGTTAAACAAACCCCTGCTATGTTAGCAGTTGCATTTTTCTTTGCAAGTATGCTTTTATATTCTCAAGCAGCAACCGCAAAGGCCATTGTACCTGTAATTATCACCGCTTTAGGAATTTCAGCAACAAATCCGCATGATTCTTATATGCTTGTAGCTTGTTTTGCAGCAGTTTCAGCACTTTTTGTGCTTCCAACTTATCCAACCTTACTTGGCGCTGTGCAAATGGATGATACAGGAACGACTAGAATTGGTAAATTTATATTTAATCACTCTTTCTTTATACCAGGAGTTTTAGCTATTGCAATTGCTGTAGCATTAGGCTTTGTATTAGCTCCTATGCTTATTTAAATCAAACCCTAGGTTTTTCTCCTAGGGTGAAAATTTTTTCATTAGTTTTTAAGTATATACTACGCTATAATATTCATTTTTAATTTTCTTTAAGAAAGGAATTTAATGAAGATAAAAGTTGGGTTGATTTTTTCAGGTATTGTTTGCCTTTTTTTAACAGCTTGTGTTAATCAGGTTAAACAAAATACAACATTTGAAAATGCTTTAACACAAAAATATTGTGGTGATGATTTTTTCAATCAAAATTTAGAAAAAATTAAAAAAAATGATGATGTCATTTATACAGGATTAAATGCAGGTTTGATTGCTAGAAATTGTGGTGATTTTAACAAAAGTAATGTATTTTTTGATGCTGTGGAAGAATCTTATAAATATGATGTGGATTTAGAAAATGTAGGCTCTAAAGCAGCTAAATTTGTTGGTACAACCTTGCTTAATGATACTATAGTTGATTATGATGGTTCTTTATATGAAAGAATTATGGTTAATATATATAAAGCTCTAAACTATATGGAAGAAGATGATTATGAAAATGCAAGAGTTGAGTTTAATCGTGCTTTAATGCGTCAAGATAAGGCAAAAGAATATTTTGCTAAAGAAATTGAGAAAAATCGTGCTGATTTAGATAAGGCAAAAGAAGATAAAAATTATGATAAAAATATGAATGAAAACTCAAAAGTTATAGAAGCACAATACGATAACTTATTTAAAGAGTTTGATACAACAAAAAATTTCATAAATCCTTATGCGACTTATCTTGCTTCAATATTTTTCTTTATGGATAAAGATTATAGAAAAGCTGCAGATTTATTTAGAGAAGTAGCTATTATTTATCCAAAAAATAAAACTATCAAAAAAGAGGCTAAAATTTTTAAAGAATATGCCACAAAAATAAAAGTCAAAAAAGCTAAAAAATATGTTTTTGTAGTTTATGAAAATGGATTTGGTGTAGTTAAGGATGAATTTGCTTTAACCTTACCTTTTATAGTGGATAAAAAAATTATTAGCACAAATATTGCTTTACAAACCTTGAAAAAAAGGGAAGCTTCTTTTGCAAATTTAAATATAAATGGTCAAAATACAAATGATTTTGTAGATTTAGACAATATTGTCGCTACTGAATTTAAAATAAATATGCCTGCAATGATTGCTAAAGCCTTAGCTCAAACTATAATTAAAACCACTTTAAATGTAGCTGTTGCAAATAATGACTCTACAGGTGGATGGCTAAGTCTTGCAACAGCAGTAGCAACTGCTGCAACCAACAAAGCTGATGTGCGTTCTTGGAGAGGTTTACCAAAAAGTATTGCCATAGCAACAATAGAAAACGACGGAAATTTAGAAATCAAAGATCCACAAGGCAATATTTTGTTTCAAAAATCATTGGATAAAAATAAAAATGCTCTTGTTGTAGTGCGTTCTTTTGCTCCGTATTTACCTGCAAGTGTTGCTATCATGGAAAAATAAGGCTAAAAGATGAAAAAAATTATTTTATTTATTTTAATGTTTTTACTTAGTGCTTGTGCACCAAGTTATCAAATAAATTCAAATCAAAATACTGTAATTTTAGGTTCAAATTTACCAAAAAGTTTAGTAAAACAATTTCAAAAGCGTATAAATAGCAATGGTTATTTAGAATTTGAAGTGATTTTACGCAGTACTTTTGCTAAAGATGTAATTTATAAAGTAGATTGGTTAGATAAAGATGGTTTTGTGCTAAGAGATGTTTTAAATGAGGATTATCAAGCCCTTAGAATTCCAGCAGGACAAGAGGTAATTCTTCGTAAACTTGCATCTGATACAAGAGCGAAGGATTTTAGATTAGAAATTAAAGCAAAAAATTAATCTCATTTTAGGAAGGATAAATCATGAAAAAAACAAAAATTTTAGGAACAGCTCTTATTGGAGCTTTGCTTTTTAGTGGTTGTGCGCAAACAGCTTATACAGATGGAAAGGCAAGTCAGGTAAAAAAAGGCGATGCTTTAACCTTGGGTCTTGATAGACAAGATTTTGAAAGTGCAGCTGAAACTATGATAAATAGTATGTTAAGCGATCCTGCTTTTGCAAATATTAAACCAGGTACAAGAAAGGTTATTGCTATTGGTAGGGTTGTGAATGATACCCCGCAAAGAATCGATACTGAAAAACTCACCGCAAAAATCACTTCTGCATTAAGAAAATCAGGTAAATTTGTTCTAACTTCGGCAGTTGCTGCAGGCGGAGCGCTTGATAGCATGAGTGAAGATGTAAGAGAATTAAGAGATAATGATGAGTTTAATCAAAAAACCATAGCAAAAAAAGGGACATTGGTATCGCCTGATTTTTCTCTTGCGGGTAAAATTAGACAAGATAATGTAAAACTTAGCAATGGTAAAACTCAAGTAGAATACTTTTTCTTACTAAGACTTACTGATTTAACATCAGGTTTAGTTTATTGGGAAGATGAGCAAACTATTGATAAAACTGGTTCTAGTAAATCAGTTACTTGGTAAAATAAAAATTAATTTATGAATAAAATTTTTAGCTCAAGTGTTTAGCTTGAGCTTTTTTTATGATTTTTAAAAGGATATGAAATGAAAAAAATATTATTTATTGGCTCTTTAGTTATGGCAAGTTTACTTTATGCACAAGGTTCCCAGCCTGTAGAAATTACACAACAAGATATAAATACTCAAAATGAAATGTCTGATGCAAGTACTAAGGATATTACCCCAAAATCAATTGAAGATTTTTTTGAAGAATTTGCCGATAATTTCGGTATAGAATATGGTATAACCAAAGATGGAAAAACTTTTTATACGGGAAAAAGTACTGTTGCTGTAAATGATACTGATCCACAATTTGCACAAGCTTTACAAAATGCTTATCAAAAAGCAATGTTAAATTTACAAAGCGAATTTATAAGAGATGCTTTTGGAAGAATTGCTACAAGCAAGATTCAAAATTATGAAGCAGATAATTCTACTAATGCTAAGGAATTTGATGAATTGCCAAAAGGTGATAAGGTTGATCAAATTTTAAATAAACTTACACAATTAGCTGGTGCTCAGCTTGATAAGGCATTAAAAGATTTAGGTATAGATACAAATTCTTTAAGCGAAGACAGAAAAAAGACTTTATTAAAGCAAGAATTTCTTAATAAAACTATGACAAATGCCATAGGTTCTATGAGTGGACTTGTTCCTGTGCAAACTATAGTTACACAAAGAAGAGGTGAGTATGATGTAGGTGTTATTGCTGTTATTTCCAATAAAACTCGCCAATTAGCAAAAGATATGGCACTAGCAAGACAGAGTGCTATTAAGGGTAAAGGCAAGGCAATAAGTGAGTATCTGCCAAAAGATACAAAAGGCTTTTTAAATGAATATGGAATTCGCTTAGTTTATGATGAAAATGGTGCGCCTATTATTTTAAGTTATGGAAACTGGGGTTATGTAGCAGATCCTAGCAATGCTAAAAAAACAAATATTTTAGAAGATAGAGCCAAAGAAACAGCACTTACTATGGCTGATGCTGCTATTATAGAGTTTATTAATACAAATTTAAGTCTTAAAGATGAAAGAACAACTGGTGATACTTACGAGGAAATTATCAAACAAAGTATTAATGTTAATGATAGTTCCACTCAAGAACAAACTCAAAACATAACAAATATTATTGACAAAGTAAGTAGTAAAATAAAAGCAAGTGCAAGCGGTAAAATTCGTGGTATTCGTACTCTTAAAAAATGGAGCTATACAAGTGAAAATGGTATTGAATATGTAGGAGCTGTGAGATTTTATTCTTATGAAAATTTAGCTAACACAAATGAGGCTTTAAATTCAAAGTCAAATACAACAAAAAATGAAGCTAAAAAATCTTCTAGCATACAAAGAAGCTCTAATGTTGTAAATAGCATGGATGATTTTTAAAGGTAAAAGATGAAAATAATTAAAATTCTTTTTTTAGGCTTATTTTTAAGTCTAAGTCTTAATGCTAAAGTTATAACCACAACTTCAACAAAATCAAGCACAGGCGAAGGCACAGGCTTGACTAGGGAAGATGCGATAAACAATGCCATTATAGAAGCTATAGGAAAAATGAGCGGAGTAAGCATCAATTCTCTTAAGAAATCTAACACTAGCGTTTCAACTGATAATTCAGGTTCAAACATACAAGATAATTACAGCGAGCAAATTTCAAAAGCCACCAAAGGTAGAGCCGATACTTATGAAATCAATAGTGTTGAACAAGATGTAAATGGTAAATATACAGCCAATGTAACGATTTTTAAAACCACAACAACAAAAAAGTATCAAGCTCCAGGTTTAAGTGCAGATAATAGAAGAAGTATTACTGTTTTTGATTCTACTCCAGATGTTGCAAAAAGAGGTATAGGCTCAGCTTTGCAACAAAAAATCATTTCTGATTTATTGCAAAGTCGTAAATTTAATGTTTTAGACCGTGATTCTAGTGGCTATTATGAAATGGAAAAAGCTTTAATCAAAAGTGGCGACGCAGCTAGTGATGAAGTTTATAAACTTAAAAATGTGTTAGCAACAGATTATATTTTATTGTTTTCTATTTCAGGACTTGAAGGTAAGCAAAAAACAAGCAATTTAACAGGAAAAAGCAAAACTGAAATTGAAGTTATCGTAGATTATCGCGTGTTTTTATTTGCTACAAGACAAATTAAATTTTCTAATACTTTAAGTATGAAAGTTAGCATTAAAGACGATAGCCTTAGTGCCAATGAAGCTGCACTCAAACAAATTGCAAATCGTATTGCAGGAGATATTTTAAATGCAATTTATCCTTTGAAAGTTGCAAGCGTTGAAAACAATGAAGTAGTATTTTCTCAAAGCTTAAATCAAGGTGATATTTATGAATGTTTTGCTCTTGGGAAGGTTATAAAAGATGCTTATACAAAAGAAAATACAGGAAGAGTAGAAAGCAAAACAGGAAGTATTGAAATCACTCGCACAAGCCCTAAACTTTCTTATGCAAAAATCACAGAAGGTAGTGTAAAAGTAGGCGATATTTGTAGACCTTTAATTGGTAGCAATAGTGGAAATGGTTATACTATAGGTCGTGATGCAAATTATGAAACCCAAGAAGGTGGCGGAGTAAATCTAGGCTTTTAAATTTTTAGAGTTTGATTTTTCTCAAACTCTAAATCCTTTCTTAAATTCATCAAAAATTAAAGAAAAATTTTGTAAAATCAAAATTCTATTAAACCACTAAAGCTTTTAAATCCGTTATTGCGGTGCTTTATGGTACTACCAATTTATAAGGAAAAGCAATGTATGCTATTATCAAACACAGCGGAAAGCAATACAAAGTAAGTGTTGGCGATGAGCTAAAACTAGATCACTTTGAAGCTGAAAGCAAAGCAAGTATTGAAGTAAGCGAAGTTCTTGCTATCAATGATAAAGAATTAAAGGTAGGTGCGCCTTTCGTAGCAGGTGCAAAAGTTGTTTTAGAAGTGATCAATCACGGAAAAGATAAAAAAGTTGTGATTTACAAAAAAAGACGCAGAAAAGATTCTAAACTCAAACGCGGTTTTAGAAGACAATTTACTCGCGTTGTAGTAAAAGATATCAAAGCTTAAGGAGTAAAGAATGGCACACAAGAAAGGTCAAGGTTCAACTCAAAATAACCGCGATTCTATAGGTCGTCGTTTAGGTGTTAAAAAATTTGGTGGCGAGTTTGTTAGAGCTGGAAATATCATCATCCGCCAAAGAGGAACTGCAACTCATGCAGGTAACAATGTAGGTATGGGAAAAGATCATACTATCTTTGCTCTAATTGATGGTTTTGTAAAATTCGAAAGAAAAGACAAAGACAGAAAAAAAGTTTCTGTATATCCTGCATAAGTTTTCAGGACGCTTTTTTAGCGTCTTGAAAACTTTAAATTTATAAATTTAACTTCTTTTATTTACTCAAATTTAGCTTTATAAATTTAAAGTCAAAGGCAATTTAAATGTTTATTGATAGTGTTAAAATTACTTTAGCTTCAGGCGATGGCGGCAAAGGTGCTGTAAGTTTTCGCCGTGAAAAACATGTTCCACTTGGTGGCCCTGATGGAGGAGATGGTGGAAATGGTGGTGATATTATTTTCGTATGTGATAATAATACCCACACTCTTGTAAATTTCAAAGGCAAAAGAGAATTACGCGCACAAAATGGTGCTGGTGGAATGGGACGCAATAAAAATGGCAAAAAGGGTGAAAATTTAGAACTTATAGTGCCCGAAGGAACGCAAGTTATCGATGCGCAAACTAATGAAATTTTACTCGATCTTACCAAAGAAGGACAAAGAGAGCTTTTTTTAAAAGGTGGAAAAGGCGGACTTGGCAACACTCATTTTAAACACGCCACTAATCAACGCCCCGATTACGCACAACCTGGTATAAAAGGAGAAAGTCGCTTAGTCAGACTTGAGCTTAAACTTATTGCCGATGTAGGGCTTGTGGGCTTTCCAAATGTGGGAAAATCTACTCTTATAAGCATTGTTTCAAATGCAAAACCTGAAATTGCAAATTATGAATTTACCACCCTTACTCCAAAACTTGGACTCGTGGATGTAGATGAGTATAATTCCTTTGTTATGGCTGATATTCCAGGGATTATCGAAGGAGCAAGTGGGGGTAAAGGCTTAGGACTTGCCTTTTTAAAGCACATAGAAAGAACGAGCTTTTTACTTTTCGTGCTAGATCCTATGAGGCAAATGCCTTTAAAAGAACAATTTATAGTACTAAGAAAAGAACTTGAAAAATTTTCCAATGAACTTTTTGGGCGTAAATTTGGCATCATGATTTCAAAAAGTGATAGTGTTAGTTTAGGAGAAGAATTTGCCGAGCAAATTGCTTTAAACATTAATGAGTTAGAAAATTATCTCAAAGAAATAAATAATCCGCAAAGCTTTTTAATCAAAGTCTCAAGTCTTGAAAAAACAGGACTTAAAGAACTTAAATTCATGCTTTTAGAAGAAATTAAAACTTTAAGAAATAACAAATAAAAATTTTAACAATCTAGGAAGTGTTTTATATTAAAAGTTTCAAACACTCCCTATTTTTTCAAACAATAACTAGTTTATATGAAATTTTGGCTAAAATTATAAAAATTTTTCAAGGAATAAGCATGAAAAGAATAGTTGTTAAAGTGGGTTCTCATGTGATTAGTGAAGAAAACACTTTAAGTTTTGAGCGTCTTAAAAATTTAGTCGCATTTTTAGCTAAACTCATGGAAAAATATGAAGTGATTTTAGTAACTTCAGCAGCGATTTCAGCAGGACACACTAAACTAGATATTGATAGAAAAAACCTCATTAATAAACAAGTTTTAGCCGCTATTGGACAACCTTTTTTAATCAGTGTTTATAACGAGCTTTTAGCCAAATTTGGTAAACTAGGCGGACAAATTTTACTTACAGGCAAGGATTTTGACTCTAGAAAAGCTACCAAACACGCAAAAAATGCTATCGATATGATGATAAATTTAGGAATTTTGCCTATTATCAATGAAAATGACGCTACAGCTATAGAAGAAATTGTCTTTGGTGATAATGATAGCTTAAGTGCTTATGCTGCGCATTTTTTTGATGCGGATTTGCTTGTGATTTTAAGCGATATTGATGGATTTTATGATAAAAATCCTAGTGAATTTAGTGATGCAAAACGTTTAGAAAAAATCACTCATATCAAAGAAGAATGGCTACAAGCAACCATAAAAACAGGTAGTGAGCACGGAACGGGTGGTATAGTAACCAAACTTAAGGCAGCTAAATTTTTACTTGAACACAATAAAAAAATGTTTTTAGCAAGTGGATTTGATTTAAGTGCGGCAAAGACATTTTTATTAGAAGATAAACAGATAGGTGGAACTTTGTTTGAGTGATTAATTTATTAAATTCTCTTTTAAAATCAAATAAGTTATAATTAAAACTTTTAATTTCACACAAAGCGAAAAAATGAAAAAAATTATTTTTATGGGTACTCCATCTTATGCAACTTGTATTTTAAAAGCACTAGTAGAAAATGAAAATTTTAAACTCGTAGCACTTTTTACCCAGCCTGATAAAGCCGTAGGTAGAAAGCAAATTTTAACTCCAAGTGATACTAAGGCTTTTTTAAGTCAAAATTATCCTAGTATTCCTATTTTTACTCCAAGTTCTTTAAAAGATGAAAATATTATAAGAGAGATTAAGGATTTAAATCCTGATTTTATCGTGGTTGCTGCCTATGGAAAAATTTTACCTAAAGCCATTTTGGATTTAGCACCTTGTGTGAATTTGCATGCTTCTTTACTTCCAAAATACCGCGGTGCCAGTCCGATCCAAAGTGCGATTTTAAACAAAGATGAAAAAAGTGGAGTTTGCACCATGCTCATGGAAGAAGGGCTTGATACAGGTGCTATACTTGAAAGCTTAGAGTGTGATATAAAAGATAAAAATTCAAGTGAAGTTTTTGAACTTTTAGCAAATTTGGCCGCTAAGCTCATCCTCACTACTCTTTTAAATTTTGATAAAATCACCCCTAAAAAACAAGAGGAAAGTCTAGCAACACTTTGTAGAAAAATCAAAAAAGAAGATGGACTTATAAATTTGCAAAATGCAAGAGAACTTTATCAAAAATATCTAGCTTTTACTCCTTGGCCTGGAGTTTTTTTGGAAAATGGACTTAAATTCTTAGAGCTTGAACTTGTGGATGAATTAAAACAAAATGCTAAGATGGGTGAAATTTTAGAATTGGAAAAAGAAAGTTTTTTGCTTGCTTGCAAACAAGGAGTTTTGCGTATTAAAAAACTTCAAGAAAGTGGAAAAAAAGCTCTTGATGGTAGGACTTATTTAAATGGAAAAAGGCTTAAAAGTGAAGATAGTTTGTGTTGAAAGTATAGACTCAACTCATCTTTTTTTATGCAAGCAAATACGCAATGGAAAGATTGATGGAAATTTTGCTATTTATGCTTTAGAACAAACAAATGGAGTTGGAAGTAGGGAAAATTCTTGGCAGAGCTCTAAAGGAAATTTACATCTTTCTTTTTGTATTAAAGAAGAAGACTTGCCAAAAGATTTACCTTTAGCTTCTGTGAGTATTTATTTTGCTTATTTACTTAAAGAAGTTTTACAAGAAAAAGGTTCTAAAATTTGGCTTAAATGGCCTAACGATTTATATTTAGATGATAAAAAAGCTGGAGGGGTTATAAGTGCTAAAATTTCAAATTTTATCATAGGTGGTATGGGTTTAAATCTTAAATTTGCACCCCAAAATACAGCTTTTTGTGATATAGAAATTTCGCTTAAAGATTTAGTGAGTGAGTTTTTGCAAAAAGTAGAAAAAAAAAATTTATGGAAGAATATTTTTAGCAAGTATATGTTAGAATTTGAAAAATCAAGAAAATTTAGCGTCCATCATGAAGGTAAAGTTTTTTCACTTGAAAATTCTTTTTTGTATGAAGATGGTTCAATTTTACTAGGTGATAAAAGGGTGTATAGTTTAAGATGAGCGAAATTATTACAATAGCAAATCAAAAAGGTGGAGTAGGAAAGACTACAACAGCAGTAAATTTAGCTGCTTCTTTGGCTGTGGCTGAAAAAAAAGTACTTTTGATCGATGTTGATCCGCAAGCTAATGCGACTACAGGACTTGGTTTTAATCGTAATAATTATGAGTATAATATTTACCATGTTTTTATAGGAAGAAAAAAGCTTTCAGATATTATTTTAAAAACAGAATTGCCACAACTTCATTTAGCTCCTTCAAATATAGGTCTTGTAGGTATAGAACAAGAGCTTGCTAAAGGTGAAAATAATGAAAAAAAAATGCTGCTTAAAAATCAAATTCAAGAAGTGATTGATGAGTATGATTTTATTATTATTGATTCTCCACCTGCTCTTGGAAGTATTACTATAAATGCTTTTGCAGCAAGCGATAGTGTAATTATCCCTATACAGTGTGAATTTTATGCGCTTGAGGGTGTAGCTATGGTTTTAAATACAATTAAAATTATCAAAAAAACTATTAATTCTAAACTCAGGGTTCGTGGATTTTTACCGACAATGTATAGCTCTCAAAATAATCTTTCTAAAGATGTTGTAGATGATTTGAAACAAAATTTTAAAAAACAACTTTTTACTATTAATGGAAACGAAGATGACTTTATTGTGATCCCTCGCAATGTAAAGCTTGCAGAAAGTCCAAGTTTTGGAAAGCCTATAATTCTTTATGATATTAAATCGCCAGGTTCTGTTGCTTATCAAAATTTGGCGTATTCTATATTAGGATAATTATGATGGGGTTAAATAAAGATAGGGGTTTAAGCAGTTTAATCAGTGATATGGATACTGTTTATAGTAAAGAATTGGGTTTTGATAAAAATCAAAGCACTATGATAGAAATTGATCAAATTTCACCCAATCCATTTCAGCCAAGAAAGAATTTTGATCAAGAAGCTTTAGATGAGCTTGCTAATTCTATCAAAGAATTTGGGCTTATTCAGCCTATTATTGTATTTAAAAAAAATAGTAAATTTATTTTAATTGCTGGAGAACGTCGCTTAAGAGCGGTGAAAGCATTAGGAAAAAAAGAAATTCTAGCTTTTATTGCTGATATTGATGAGAATAAGCTTAGAGAATTGGCTCTTATTGAAAATATACAAAGAGAGAATTTAAACCCTATTGAGCTTGCTAATTCTTATAAGGATTTGATGCAAGTTCATAAAATTACTCAAGAGAATTTAGCAGAACTTATTCATAAGTCTCGTACTCAAATAACAAATACTTTAAGACTTCTGAATTTAGATATTAGAACTCAAGAGTTGATTGCTTCTGGAAAAATTTCTCAGGGTCATGCTAAAGTTTTAGTTGGTTTAGATCAAAAAGATGAAAAAATGTTGGTTGATAGTATAATAGGTCAAAAACTTAATGTTAGAGATACCGAAAAAATAGTTAAAAAAATAAAAAATAATGAAAGCTTACCTAATCAAGAATTTGAAGATGAAATAAAGAAATTAAAACACATACTAAATCGCTTTGGATTTGACTGCAAAAATAAAAATAATGATTTTGTAATTCATTTAGAAAATATTGATAAAATTAAAAAATTAATCAAAATGCTTGAAAAGTTTTAACCAAAATCTTAGCTTTTTTATGGTAGAATAGTCCTTCAAAAATTCTAACCAAGGAGAATTATGTTTGAAGATATGCATCCTTCCATAATGCTTGCTACTATGGCTATTTTTTTAGCTATGATAGTTATTTTAAATAGTATGCTGTATAAGCCGCTTTTAAAATTTATGGATGAAAGAAATGATTCTATAAAAAATGATGAGAATAAAGTAAAAGAAAATTCTCAAGAAGTTTTAGGTGTGAATGATGAACTAGAAGCTATTCATATTAACACTAGAGAAGAAATTCAAAAAATTAAACAAAGTGCTATAGCTGTTGCTAAAGAAGAGGCAGAGCAAATTCTTAGAAGCAAAAAAGAAGAATTAGAACGAAAAATGGCCAGCTTTTATGCAGATTTAGCTGTTCAAAGAAAAGAGTTGCAAGAACATTTAAACATACATTTACCTGAGCTTAAGCAGGCTTTGCAAAATAACATAAAGAAAATTTAAGAGGAGAGAAATGAGTAAGTTATTCTTTATTATATTTTTGCTACCTTTGTATGCCTTTGGTGCATCAAATGGTAGTGGAGAATATGATATTATTCCAAGGACTATTAATTTTCTAATTTTTGTGGCTATATTGTATTATTTTGTTGCAACTCCATTTAAAAATTTTTACAAAAACCGTATTGTAAAAATTTCTTCTAAGCTTGATGAAATTCAAAAAAAACTTTTAGAAAGTAAAGCTAAGAAATTAGATACGATGAAAAAACTTGAAGAAGCGAAAGCAAATGCTGCTGCTGCTTTAGTTACAGCAAAAAAAGAAGCTGAAATCTTAGTTCAAAATATTAAGAAAGAAACTCAAGATGAGTTGGATTTACTTCAAAAACATTTCGAGGAACAGAAAGATTATGAATTTAGAAAAATGGAAAAAGAATTAGTATCAAATACTTTAAACGAAATTTTTTCTGATCCAAATATGACATTAAAACAGAGTGAAATAATAGAACTTATGATGAAGAAGGTATCTTAAATATGGAGAATATAATTGCAAGAAGATATGCAAAAGCGATAGCTTCAAGAGCTGATATAAATGATTTTTATCAGAATTTGTGTATTTTAAATTCTGCTTTTGTTTTGCCGAAATTTAAAAATGTTATAGAATCTAACGAGATTAAAAAAGAAAGAAAAATGGAATTTCTTGATTCTTTTTTTGATATTAAAAATTCTAGTTTTCAAAATTTTTTAAGACTTTTGATTGAAAATTCAAGATTAGAATACATTCCTCAAATAGTTAAAGAACTTGAAAGACAAAAAGCTTTTAAAGAAAATATTTTTGTTGGTATTGTGTATTCTAAAGAAAAATTAAGTCAAGAAAATCTTAAAGATCTTGAAGTAAAACTTAACAAAAAATTTGATGCAAATATTAAATTAATCAATAAAATCAGTCAAGATGATAGTGTTAAAATAGAATTAGAAGAATTAGGTTATGAACTTTCTTTTTCTATGAAAGCTCTTCAAAATAAGCTAAACGAATATATATTGAAAATTATCTAAGGAGAAAAAGTAAATGAAATTTAAAGCTGATGAGATCAGTTCAATAATCAAAGAAAGAATTGAAAATTTTGATTTAAATCTTGAAATTGAAGAAACAGGAAAAATTATTTCTGTAGCTGATGGTGTTGCTAAGGTATATGGACTTAAGAATATTATGGCTGGAGAAATGGTAGAATTTGAAAATGGTGATAAAGGAATGGCCTTAAACCTTGAAGAGTCGAGTGTAGGTATTGTTATACTTGGAAAAGGAGAAGGTTTAAAAGAAGGTGCTTCTGTAAAAAGACTTAAGAAGTTACTTAAAGTTCCAGTAGGTGAGGCTTTGATTGGCCGTGTTGTAAATGCTTTAGGTGAGCCAATTGATGCTAAAGGTGTGATCAATGCTAATGAATATCGTTTTGTTGAAGAAAAAGCAAAAGGTATTATGGCGAGAAAAAGTGTTCATGAGCCTTTACATACAGGAATTAAAGCTATTGATGCACTTGTGCCAATTGGTCGTGGTCAAAGAGAGCTTATCATAGGCGATAGACAAACAGGTAAAACTACTGTTGCTGTTGATACTATTATATCTCAAAGAGGTCAAGGAGTTATCTGTATATATGTTGCAATTGGTCAAAAGCAAAGTACAGTGGCACAAGTGGTTAAAAGACTAGAAGAACATGGTGCTATGGAATATACTATTGTTGTAAATGCCGGCGCTTCAGATCCTGCGGCTTTACAGTACTTAGCTCCATATACTGGTGTAACCATGGGTGAATTTTTTAGAGACAACGCAAAACATGCTTTAATTGTTTATGATGATTTGAGCAAGCATGCTGTAGCTTATCGCGAAATGTCTTTGATTTTACGTCGTCCTCCAGGTCGTGAAGCTTATCCAGGCGATGTTTTTTACCTTCATTCAAGATTGCTTGAAAGAGCAAGCAAGCTAAATGATGAATTAGGTGCTGGTTCTTTGACGGCATTGCCGATAATTGAAACACAAGCAGGAGATGTTTCTGCTTATATTCCAACTAATGTTATTTCAATTACAGATGGACAAATTTTCTTAGAAACTGATTTATTTAACTCAGGAATTCGTCCTGCAATTAATGTTGGTTTATCAGTATCTCGTGTAGGTGGGGCTGCTCAAATTAAAGCTACAAAACAAGTTTCAGGCACATTAAGACTTGACCTTGCTCAATATAGAGAGCTTCAAGCTTTTGCACAATTTGCTAGTGATTTAGATGAGGCAAGTAGAAAACAACTTGAACGTGGACAAAGAATGGTTGAACTCTTAAAACAACCACCTTATTCTCCGCTTAGCGTTGAAAAACAAGTAGTTTTAATTTTTGCAGGAACCAAAGGTTTCTTAGATGATATTGCTGTTTCTAGAATTAAGGAATTTGAAGATGGAATTTATCCTTTTATTGAGGCAAAACATCCAGATATTTTTGAGCAAATTCGCTCTAAAAAAGCTTTAGATTCTGATTTGGAAGAAAAACTAGCTAAAGCCATTAATGAGTTTAAAGCAAATCATTTATAAGGTCTTTTATGTCTAATTTAAAAGAAATTAAAAGAAAAATTAAAAGTGTTCATAACACTCAAAAGACTACAAATGCTATGAAGCTAGTTTCTACTGCTAAGTTAAAAAAAGCAGAAGAAGCAGCTAAAAGATCAAAAATTTATGCACAAAAAATCGATGAAATTTTGAGTGAAATTTCATTTCAGATCAATAAAATTGTTCACAATGAAGATGATGTGCGTTTATCTTTGTTTCATAAAAAAGAACAAATTAAAACCGTAGATTTAATATTTATCACTGCAGATAAAGGCTTATGCGGTGGTTTTAATATTAAGACTTTAAAAACAGTAAGTGAAATGCTAAAAGAATATGAAGCAAAAAATATTAATATTCGTCTTAGAGCTATAGGTAAAACTGGGATTGAATATTTTAATTTTCAAAAAATAGAATTGTTAGAGAAATATTTCCATCTTAGTTCTAGTCCTGACTATGAGAAAGCATGTGAAGTAATTCATGCTGCTGTAGATGATTTTTTAAATGGAAATACAGATGAAGTGATTTTAGTTCATAATGGTTATAAAAATATGATTACCCAAGAACTTAAAATTAATCATCTTATTCCAGTTGAACCAAAGAGTATTGAACAGACTCATAATTCTCTTTTAGAGCTTGAACCGGAAGGAACTGAGCTTTTAGAAGATTTAATGAAAACGTATTTTGAGTATAATATGTATTATGCGTTAATCGATTCTTTGGCGGCAGAGCATAGCGCAAGAATGCAAGCTATGGATAATGCAACTAATAACGCAAAGGCAAGAGTGAAACAACTAAATTTAGCTTATAACAAAGCAAGACAAGAATCTATTACTACTGAGCTTATAGAAATTATCAGTGGTGTTGAATCAATGAAATAGTAAATTTTAAGGAGAAGATAAATAATGCAAGGATTTATTTCACAGGTATTAGGTCCGGTTGTTGATGTAGATTTTAACGACTATTTACCTCAAATTAATGAAGCAATTGTTGTAAATTTTGAAAGCGAAGGAAAAAAACATAAACTTGTTTTAGAAGTAGCAGCTCATTTAGGAGATAATAGAGTTAGAACTATTGCTATGGATATGACAGATGGTTTGGTAAGGGGCTTAAAAGCTGAGGCTTTAGGTGCTCCTATTAGTGTTCCTGTTGGTGAGAAAGTTTTAGGAAGAATTTTCAATGTTACTGGAGATTTGATCGATGAAGGTGAAGAAATTTCTTTTGATAAAAAATGGGCGATTCATAGAGATCCACCAGCTTTTGAAGATCAAAGCACAAAAAGTGAGATTTTTGAAACAGGGATTAAAGTTGTGGATTTACTTGCTCCTTATGCAAAAGGTGGTAAAGTAGGTCTTTTTGGCGGTGCAGGTGTTGGTAAGACTGTTATTATTATGGAGCTTATTCACAATGTTGCATTTAAGCATAGCGGCTATTCTGTATTTGCAGGTGTGGGTGAGAGAACTCGTGAAGGAAATGATCTTTATAATGAAATGAAAGAAAGCAATGTTTTAGACAAAGTTGCTCTATGTTATGGGCAAATGAATGAACCACCAGGGGCAAGAAATCGTATTGCTTTAACAGGTTTAACAATGGCTGAGTATTTTAGAGATGAAATGGGTCTTGATGTGCTTATGTTTATTGATAATATCTTTAGATTTTCACAATCAGGTTCTGAAATGTCAGCACTTTTAGGAAGAATTCCATCAGCTGTGGGTTATCAACCAACCTTAGCAAGTGAAATGGGTAAATTCCAAGAAAGAATTACTTCAACTAAAAAAGGCTCAATCACTTCAGTTCAAGCTGTTTACGTTCCAGCTGATGACTTAACCGACCCAGCTCCAGCAACTGTTTTTGCTCACTTAGATGCTACAACGGTTTTAAATAGAGCTATTGCTGAAAAGGGTATTTATCCTGCAGTTGACCCACTTGACTCAACTTCAAGAATGCTTGACCCAAATATCATTGGAGAAGAACATTATAAAGTTGCTCGTGGTGTTCAATCAGTGCTTCAAAAATACAAAGATTTACAAGATATCATCGCCATTTTAGGTATGGATGAGCTTAGCGAAGAGGATAAACTTGTAGTTGAAAGAGCGAGAAAGATTGAAAAATTCTTATCACAACCATTTTTCGTTGCAGAAGTTTTCACAGGTAGCCCAGGAAAATATATAAGCCTTGAAGATACAATAGCAGGATTTAAGGGAATTTTAGAAGGTAAATATGATCATTTACCAGAAAATGCTTTCTATATGGTTGGAAATATAGATGAAGCTATTGCAAAAGCGGATAAATTAAAAGGTTAATTTATGAACGATTTGATTAATTTCGAGATAGTTACGCCTTTGGGTGTAATCTATCAAGGAGAAGTAAAATCTGTTACTTTACCGGGTAGTGAAGGAGAATTTGGCGTGCTTAAAGGACATGCTGCTTTGGTTTCTTCTTTAAAATCTGGAGTAATTGATATTGAAAAAGCTGATTTAAATCATGAATTAATTGCTATTGATGCTGGGCATGCAAAGGTAGATGAAGATAAGATTTGCGTGCTAGCAAAGGGTGCGGTTTGGGTTTGCGGAAGTGATGAAAGTGAGATTGAAAAAAATCTTGCTCAAGCAAAAGATTTGATCAAATCTATGAGTTCTGATAATGCAGCTTTAGCGGCAACTTTTTCAAAACTTGATAATGCAAGGATGCATTAATGAATTTTGAAGCTATATTTCATTTTTTCAATAGTTCAAGTATTATTACTTATATAGTTTTATTATGGCTTTCTTTATATTTTATTTTAGCGTTTAGTATTTTGTTTGCTAGATTGACTTATTTGGCTACATGGAGAAATAAGGAAAAAGAAAGTTTAGAAACTTTGCTCTTGGGTGAGAAGGATTTAAGTCGTACTGATTCGATTTTAAGAAAATGCAATGATACAACTTCAAATCATTTAGAAATCTATAAAAATTTAGCAAGTCGTCGCGCTTCTGCTGGACTTACTTGGCTTAGTATTATTGCTTCAACTTCACCTTTTATAGGTCTTTTTGGGACAGTTATTTCTATACTTGAAACTTTTGGTGGGCTTGGAACTCAAAATTCTTTAAGTATCATAGCTCCTAAAATCAGCGAGGCTTTAGTTGCTACAGGTTGCGGTATTTTAGTGGCAATTCCTGCTTATACATTTCATCTCATCATTAAAAGAAAAGCTTTCGAACTTTTAAGCATTATTGATAGCGAGATTAAAGTTATAAGTTCGAGTAAATAAGGTTAAAAATGCCATTTGATGATGAAAAACCTGAACTTAATATCACACCTTTAGTGGATATTATGCTTGTATTGCTTGCGATTTTAATGGTAACAGCTCCAAGCATTACTTATGAAGAAAAAATTAATCTTCCACAAGGTAGTCAAAAAAATACTAGCGCTCCAACTGTTAAGAGTTTAATTATTAGTATTAATGCAAAAAAAGAAATTTTTTTAAATCAAGAAAAATACGATTTTATAAGTTTTGCTGACAATCTTGCTCAAAGAAAAGCACAATTTAATACCGAAGATCCAGTTTTTATACGCGCTGATAAAAGCTTAAAATATGACGATGTTATTTCAGTCTTAAGAAGTGTAAAAAATTTAGGATTTAATAAAGTTGCTTTACAGACTGAATAATCATGAAAAATTATGGTTTGAGTAATTTAAATTCGTTTTTACTTGCTTTAGTAATATATATTAGTATAGTAATTCTTGTTTTTTTTAGACTTGTAAGCGAGGTTGAATCTGCTATACAATATACCGATATAAAAGATAGTTTTGTAGATATTGAACTTGCTGAACCATCAAAACAAGTTATTACTCAAAGCAACACTCCTAAAGAAATACAAAAACCAACAGAGCAAATTGATATAGAAAAACTTTTTGCTCAGACTACAAATAAAACAGTTAAAACTGAAGATATTGACCAAAAGGCAAGTAATTTTAATGAGCTTTTTGGAAATATTAAAGAAATACAAGAAGAAAAGACTACAAAAATTCAATCAAGTGCTAAATCAGGAATTTCTAGTGCTCCAAAACCTCAAGCTTCCGAACTTGTAAAACAACTTAATGATAGTTTACTTCAAGAAGAAAGTTCAACGCAAGGCGAAAGCACAAAGGCGCAAAAGATTGGAATTTATGATGAATTTTTAGGGAAAGTTGTGCGTATTATCACTCAAAGATGGACTCAGTATTATCCAAATAGTGAAAAAATTTCTGTTAAGGTAAAAATTTTTATTGATGAAAATGGAAAATTTGGCTATACTTCAGTTGAAAAAAGTGGGAATCCTTTATATGATGCTAAAGTGGCTGAATTTTTAGAAAGTCAAAAAGGTAAATTTATTACTTATCCTCCGCAAAATAAAAATATAAGCATTACCATGAATTTAAGAGATGAAGCAAAAGTTAAAAATGATTAGGAGAAAAAAATGAAAAAAATTGTAGCAATTTTTTTAGTCTTTTTAGGAAGTCTTTGGGCAGAAGATCCAGTGATTGATGTTGTTAATTCTGGTGTAGTTTTACCAAAGATTATTGTTAAAGATAATTCAAATTTAAGTGATGAGAATTTAAAGAAAAGCTTTTATAATATCATTGTGAACGATTTGAAAGTAAGTTCAAACTTTGAAGTTGTTGCTAATGCAACTGAGACAAGTAATTATACTTTTGAATACGCTTTAAATAAAAATGGTAACACTTTGAGTTTAAATGTAAAAATAAAAGCTGGCGGTTCTGATAAGTCAGAGCAAACTTATACTTTAAATGGTTTAGAGCAATATCCATTTTTGGCACATAAAAGCGTCAAAGCTTCTGTAAATGCGTTAGGACTTGCACCTGTTGATTGGATGGATCATAAAATTTTGATCGCGAGAAATTCTAGCTCTAAGAAAAGTCAAATTATTATGGCTGATTATACTTTAACTTATCAAAAAGTTATTGTTGATGGTGGGCTTAATTTATTTCCAAAATGGGGAAATAAAGAACAAACTCTATTTTATTATACAGCTTATGATCATGATAAGCCAACTTTATACCGTTATGATTTAAATACCAATAAAGCTAGTAAAATTTTATCAAGCGGCGGTATGGTTGTAGCAAGTGATGTGAGTGTAGATGGAAGTAAACTACTTGTTACCATGGCTCCAAAAGATCAGCCTGATGTTTATTTATATGACTTAAATACCAAAAATCTAACACAATTAACTAATTATTCTGGTATTGATGTTAATGGAAATTTTATTGGCTCAGATGATAGTAAAGTGGTATTTGTAAGCGATCGTTTAGGATATCCTAATATTTTTATGCAAGATTTAAATAGCAATAGTGCTGAACAAGTTGTTTTTCATGGTAGAAACAATTCGGCTGTTTCGACTTATAAAGATTTTTTGGTTTACTCAAGTCGTGAACCAAATCAAGCAGGTGTTTTTAATATTTATTTGATGTCAATTAATAGTGATTATATTCGTCAACTTACAGCAAATGGAAAAAATTTATTTCCAAGATTTTCTAGTGACGGTGGAAGTATAGTATTTATTAAATATTTAGGTGCGCAAAGTGCTTTAGGTGTTATTCGTGTAAATGCAAATAAGACTTTTTATTTTCCTCTTAGGGTTGGAAAAATTCAATCAATTGATTGGTAAAAATTTCAATTTTAGGTTAAAATTAATTAAAAATTAGATATAATAGTAAGAATTTATTAACTTTGAAAGGTCATAAATGAAAAAAATTCTTTTTACTTCAATTGCAGCTCTTGCAGTTGTTATTAGTGGTTGTAGCACAAAAAGCACTAGCGTAAGCGGTGATAGTAGTGTTGATTCAAATCGTGGTTCAGGTGGAAGTGATGGTTGGGATATTGATTCAAAAATTTCTCAACTTAATGATACTTTAAATAAAGTATATTTTGATTTTGATAAATTCAACATTCGTCCTGATATGCAAAATGTTGTAAGCACGAATGCTAATATCTTTAACACTGAAGTAAGCGGTGTAAGTATTACTGTTGAAGGAAACTGCGATGAGTGGGGAACTGATGAATATAACCAAGCTCTAGGTTTAAAAAGAGCAAAAGCTGTAAAAGAAGCTTTAATCGCTAAAGGTGTAAATGCTGATAGAATTGCTGTTAAAAGCTATGGAGAAACAAATCCTGTGTGCACTGAAAAAACTAAAGCTTGCGATGCGCAAAACAGACGTGCTGAATTTAAATTATCAAGATAATTAATGAAAAAAATATTCACAGTAGCTCTTCTTGGAGCTACTTTACTTTATGCAGAAAGCTCAGCTTTTGGTGCAGGAGATATAACAAGCAATTCTTCTTATGGTTTAACTTCAAATGAAAAATTATTTAAAGAAAAGTTAGATAATTTAAATAATGAAAATATACAAACAAATGCTAGAATTAATGAAATTAACGAAAGAATCGAGGGTTTACAAAGCACTTTAGAAGGTATAAATTCTCAATATGCTAAATCAAATTCTAGATTAAGTCAAGTTGAAGAGAATAATCAAAATATTGAAAATAATTTTACTAGTGAAATTCAAAAATTAAAGGCTTATGTTGAAGAAAGTAGAAAAATTCAAGAAGCTAATAATAAGCAAGTAAAAAAAGTTTTAGCCGAACTTAGTTCTTTAGTAGATGCTATTAATGCAAATTATGTTTCTAAAAACGAATTAAATGATGCAAATTTAAGCGTTAAAGCTACTACACCTAGTGTTGTTGTTTCAACTACAGATTCAAACAGTACTATTGAAAACAATAATGCTCAAAATACCCAAGATGATAAAGTAAAACAAATTGATGAATCTTGGAAAAAGAAAAAAAATAATGAAATTTTAGAATTAGCGATAAAAGATGTTGATAAAAATGCTTTTGAAGATTCCAAAGCAAAATTAAATTTTCTCATAACAAAGCAGTATAAACCCGCAAGAGCAAATTTTTGGTTAGGGGAGATCGAGTATAAACAAAAAAATTATAACAATGCTATTGTTTATTATAAAAAAAGTTCTTCTTTGAGTACAAAAGGGGATTATTTCCCAAAACTTTTATATCATACTGCCATTTCATTGGATAAAACAGGTGATACAAAAACAGCAAATGGTTTTTATAAAGCTTTAAAAACTAATTATCCAAATTCACCCGAAGCAAAAGCTTCACCCAATAGAAAATAAATTAAGGAGATAAAATGGCTATAGAAAAAAATAGTGTAGTTTCAATGTTTTATGAGTTAAAAGACGCAAATACAAATGAAGTTTTAGAATCAAATTTATATTCTCAACCTATTTCTTTTATTTTAGGCAAAGGTCAGATTTTAGAAAGCTTAGAAGAAGAAGTGATGAAGCTTGATTGTCCTAGCAATGCTGATGTGGTAATTAAAAAAGAAAAAGGTTTAGGCGAATACGATGAAAATGCCGTTCAAACTTTACCAAAAGAGCAATTTGCAGGTATTGATTTAAAGGTAGGTATGGAGCTTTTTGGCGAAGGTGAAAATGGCGAAACTGTTCGTGTAACTGTAAAAGAAATTAGTGAAAATGATGTGACAATTGATTATAATCACCCTTATGCGGGTCGTGATTTGCTTTTTTCTTTAAATATCGTAGATGCTAGAGCTGCAAGTGAAGATGAAATTCTTACAGGTATTATCGCAGGAAGTCATAGTTGTGGTTGTGGAAGCGGACATGGACACGATCATAATCACGGACACGGTGGCGGCGGTTGCTGTGGTGGCGGCGGTTGCGGTTGTCATTAATGAAGACCGCGTTTATATTTCCAGGTCAAGGCTCACAAAGTCTTGGCATGGGAAAAGATTTTTATGAAAACTCTATAAAAGCCAAAGAACTCCTTCAAAACGCAAGTGATTTTTGTAAGATTGATTTTAAACATTTGCTTTTTGAAGAAAACGAAAAACTCAATCAAAGTGAATTTACTCAACCCGCCATCGTTTTAAATTCCTTAATGGCTTATAGTGTTTTACTTGAAAAAAAACCTGATTTAAGTTCGAAATTTGCTTTAGGGCATTCTTTGGGAGAATTTTCAGCCTTAGCTGTCAATGGTGCTTTTGATTTTTTAGAGGCTCTTTCTTTGGTCAATAAAAGAGGGCTTTTTATGCAAGAAGATTGTGTAAAAGTTGAAGCGGGTATGATGGTTGTTTTAGGGCTTGATGATGAAAAGGTTGAAGAGCTTTGTCAAAAAGCACAAAAAGAAAACAAGCAAATTTTCGCTGCAAATTATAACTGCGATGGACAAATCGTTGTAGCAGGTTTAAAACCTGATTTAGCAAGTTATGAAAGTGTATTTAAAGAAGCAGGAGCTAAAAGAGCTATGCTTTTAAATATGAGCGTGGCAAGTCATTGTCCTCTTTTGGAAAATGCTTCAGCTAAGCTTTGTGTGGAGCTTGAAAAGGTGTTAAAACCAAATTTTAAAGCCGTAATTTCTAATGCAAATGCCAAAATTTATACAAGCAAAGAAGAAGCCCTTGAGCTTTTAAAAGCACAACTTATCTCTCCTGTGCTTTATAAACAAAGCATTAAGGCATGTGAAAATGAAGTAGATTATTTCATAGAATTTGGCGCAAGTGTGCTTAAGGGTTTGAATAAAAAAATCACTTCAAAAGAAACTTATGCTTTAACAAATATGAATGATATTGATGAATTTTTAAAGGTTATATGATGAAAATAGCAATTTTAGGAGCCATGAGTGAAGAAATCACTCCTTTGCTTGAAACACTTAAAGATTATACAAAAATAGAACACGCTAATAATACTTATTATTTTGCAAAGTATAAAAATCATGAACTTGTTTTAGCGTATTCTAAAATCGGCAAGGTAAATTCTACTCTTAGTGCTAGTGTGATGATAGAAAAATTTGGCGCACAAGCTTTGCTTTTTACAGGAGTTGCAGGTGCTTTTAATCCTGAACTTGAAATTGGTGATTTGCTTTACGCAACAAAATTAGCTCAATACGATCTTGATATTACCGCTTTTGGGCATCCTTTGGGTTTTGTTCCAGGTAATGAAATTTTTATCAAAACCGATGAGAAATTAAACAATCTTGCTTTAGAAGTTGCTAAGGAATTAAATATCAAACTTCGTGCAGGTATTATTGCAACGGGTGATGAGTTTATTTGCGATGAAGCAAAAAAAGCAAAAATTAGAGAAATTTTCAATGCGGATGCTTGTGAAATGGAAGGCGCAAGTGTGGCTTTGGTTTGTGATGCTTTAAAGGTGCCTTGTTTTATCTTAAGAGCTATGAGTGATAAAGCAGGGGAAAAGGCTGAATTTGATTTTGATGAATTTGTGATCAATTCAGCTAAAATTTCAGCCAATTTTGTGCTTAAAATGTGCGAGAAATTATGATAAATCTTAGCAAAAAACTCATACGCCAAGTTGCACAAGCTAATGCTAAATTTGGACTTATTAAAGATGGAGATAGGGTTCTTTTAGGGCTTAGTGGCGGGAAAGATTCTTTGGCTTTAGCCCATCTTTTAAATCGTATGCAAGCTCATGCTCCTTTTAAATTTGAACTTGAAGCGGTAACTTTGAGTTATGGCATGGGCGAGGATTATTCTCATCTTCATGCACATTGTGAAGAACACGGCATTAAACATAGCGTGCTTGATTCAAATATTTATGAAGTTTCAGGTGATACCATAAGAGAAAATTCAAGTTTTTGTAGTTATTTTTCGAGAATGCGTCGTGGAGCTTTATATACTTACGCTCTTGAAAAAGGTTTTAACAAGCTTGCTATAGCCCATCATTTAGATGATGCAGCAGAAAGCTTTTTTATGAATTTTATTCATAATGGAGCTTTAAGAACCTTAGCGCCTATTTATCAAAGCAAACGCGGTGTAATTGTGATACGCCCTTTGATTTTTGTGCGAGAAAGACAGCTTAGGGATAATGCTACACAAAATGAACTTAGCGTGATAGGAAATGAATTTTGTCCTGGTATGAAACTCAGCGAAAAAAATGTAAAATTCCCCCACGCTAGAGAAGAAGCTAAACAGCTTTTAGCAAATTTAGAAAAAGATCATCCTAAGCTTTTTACAAGTTTAAAAACCGCTTTTGCCAATTTACACACGGAGAGTTTTTGGCTTCAAAAGGCATAAAAGCATGAAAAAAGCTTTTGTTTTAGTGGATTATCAAAATGATTTTATTGATGGAAGTTTAGGTTTTGATAAGGCTTTAAAAATCAAAGAAAATATTCTTAAAGCCTTAAATCAAATCGATTTTAATAACACGCATTTGCTTTTAACCTATGATACGCATGATGAGCATTATCTACAAAGTAAAGAAGGTTTAAATTTACCTGTAAAACATTGTATTAAAGAGAGTTTGGGTTGGCAAATGCCAAAGGAATTTGAACCTTTTTTACAAAAAGCTCATAAAATTTTTTATAAAAATACTTTTGGTAGCTTAGAACTAGCTAATTTCATACAAAAAAGCGATTATGAAGAACTTCATTTTGCAGGGCTTGTTTCTCATATTTGTGTGTTTTGTAATATCATTTTAGCTTTTGGTGCTAAGCCTAATGCAAAGATAATTTTACACCAAAATTTAAGTGCAAGTTTTGATGAAAATTTAGAAAAATCCGCTTTTGATATACTTAGAGCTTATGGTATTGAAATTGTTTAATGCAAGGCTTTATACTTCATACTCAAAAAGTTAAAGATGAGGATTTGATCGTTTATATTTTAAGTCCTAAAATGCTTATTAAGGTTTATCGTTTTTATGGACTTAGACATTCTAGTATTTTAAGCGGCTATAAAATCGACTTTGCTTTAGAAGAAAATCCTAGTTTTTTACCAAGACTTAAAGATGTATTGCATTTGGGATTTTTATGGATTATGCAAAGGGATAAAATGCTTATTTGGCAAGAATTTATCCGTCTTTTATATAGACACTTAAAAGATGTGGAAGAGCTTGATAGTTTTTATTTTAATTTACTTGATGAGTGTGTGAAAAGGTTTGAAAAACAAAATCCAAAGCGTGTTATTGTTGATGCTTATTTAAAAATTTTGGAATTTGAAGGAAGATTGCATAAAGATTTTTTTTGTTTTGCTTGTGATGAGAAAATCCAAAATTCCATTACACTGCTAAGGGCTTTTTTACCTTCACATTCTCAATGTGCTTTAGGATTTGAGTTTGAAGAAAAAAAAATAAAACAATTTTATAGCAGTAAAAATTGTGCGATTTTTGATGATGAAGAAATAGAAAATTTATATCATTTGATTAAGGAAGGTTTATGATATTAAGTGATGAAAAATGTGATTTTTTAGAATCTATAGCAAGTTTTTTAAGTCCTAAAGATGTGGAGCTTGTCTTTGTGGATAGTAAAGAAATGCAAGAAATTAACTTAGAGCAAAGAAAACAAGATAAAACCACTGATGTGCTTTCTTTTCCGCTTGAAAATATCGATGAGAGTTTGCCTTTGGGTTCTGTTGTGATCAATGTGGATTTGGCAAAAGAGAAGGCTAAAGAGTTAGGGCATAGCTATGAAGAAGAAATAAGCTTGCTTTTTATCCACGCTATGCTTCATTTGTTAGGTTTTGATCATGAAAATGATAATGGAGAAATGAGAGAAAAAGAGAAAGAACTTATAGAGCATTTTAATTTGCCTAAAAGTTTGATTATAAGGACTTTAAAAGATTAAGTAAGAATTTTTTCTTCGAGTGTTAGAAGGTTTTATATTATATATTTTAAATTATGAGTAGATATTTTAAGAAAAAATCATTTTTGCCGATTTATCTTAATAAATTTCATTTACAAGGAAGGCAAAAATGATTAATGGTATAAATTCTTATTCAAACTACAATTACACAAATACTTTTAGTAATACTACTTCAAATACAAAATCATCTAATGCCATAGCAAATAATAACCTTGTAAGTGATAAATCACAAGCGGTAGATAAAATTTTAGGCTATGGCGTAGATAAAGAGGGCTTTTTTACAAGTGATTTTAACGAAGCAGCAGGTTTGCCAAAAGATTATAAGATTTATGCTAAGGATATGCAAAGCTTTGTAGAATGGGAGACAGGAGATAGATATTTTTATGCAACTCACACTTCAATAGATATTGCAAAAACTATAGGAAATGCTTATAAAGTGCTTTCTCAAATTATGCCGACAACTTCAAATGCTAGTCTTTCTGAAGAAGAATTAACAAATATACCTTATGCTTTTGTTTTAGATAAAAATCTTAATGTTACTAAAACTTTCACAAAAGATGAGTATGAAAAAATAGATTTAACTCAAGATAGAATTAATTTAACTTTTAATACTTTTTCAAATACTGGTTTTAATAAAATCAGTATTGACAATATTTTTAGCCATAGCAATGGCGATGTAAGATTAAATAAAAATGCTTATATCAACAAAGATGGTAGTGTAGATAAAGGTGGAGTTTTAATGGCTCTTTTAAATTCTCAACTCTATGGAGCAACTTCATTACTTTTAGAAGGCGATACGAGATTATTTGGAAAAATTACAACCGATAAAAATATTAGCAATGATGAGCGTGAAGATTTTCAAAACTTTATGAATGCCAATAAAATACAAAGCGCTTTTTCATATTCAAGTAATCCTGATGAATGGAATCCTTTTGAAGAGCGACTATCAATGAAGCTTTTTATTGGAAGAAGCAATAACATAGGAAATGCTAAACTTTCAAGACTTGCAATGGATTTAGACAAAGAATATCAAGAAATGATCAACTCTAATATGAGTTTAGAAGAATTTAAAACTAAATATCTTGATTTTAAACAAAGGCACGATGAGTTTGTAAAATCACTAGAAGAAGCAGAAAAGGCAAAAGGTGTAGATTATAGTAATCCTTTAAAAAATACAAATAACAAAGAAACTTCAGAAGAAGGCAAAGAAAAGCCTTTTAAACCTATACAAGCAGAAAGTAAAAACAAAGAAACTTACAAAGATGATAATATAAGAAACCAACTTGTAAAAAAACTATTAGAAGGTAAATTTAGCACTAGTAAAGAATTAGAAATTCTTTTTGGTGTGAAATTTAGTGATGATGATGCAGGAGAATTTAATAAAATTCTTTCTTTAAATTCTGCACCAAAAAGTATAGATATTAAGGCTTAAGGTTTTTTAAATTATAAAAATCGATCAAGTTAAACTAAAAAATTCTTCTATTTTTTTTCGCATTTCTTCGACATTGTCGATACGATTAACGCTATCTCTAAAGGCTGAAGCGTCTTTATGCCCTTTAGAATACTCGTGTAAATGTTTGCGAAATATACTTACGCCTTGATCTTTGTAGTGTTTTATCATTTCATCAAAATGAGTGAGTATGATTTCTTTTTTGAGTTTTTCATCTACACTTTTACCGCTTTTGATTTCATAAAATATCCAAGGATTTCCTACGCTTGCACGCCCTATCATAAGTCCATCACATTTTGTGATTTTATAAACTTCTTTAGCATTTTGTGCGTTAATATCACCATTTGCAATCACAGGAATACTAACGCTTGCTTTAGCATTGGCAATGGATTCATAATCGGCTTTTCCGCTATAAAGCTGTTTTCTTGTGCGTCCGTGGATGCTTACAAAATCCACCCCCAAGCTTTCACAAATTTTAGCCATTTTTTCAGGATATTTTTCATTAAATCCTAGTCGAAATTTCACACTTGTAAGGCTTTTTTTATTGTTTTCTTTAATTACTCCTACAAGATTTTTAAAAAGCTCTAAATTTTCTAGCAAAGCACTACCAGCGCATTGTTTAACAACTTTATTTACAGGGCAACCGCAATTAAAATCAATCCCATCTACAAAATCCATTTCATTTAGCATTTGCACTGCTTTTTTTAGCACTTCTTTATCTCCACCTGCAATTTGGACTATATAAGGATTTTCTAATTCAGCTCTTTCTAGCATATGTAGAGTTTTAGAACTTTCATAAACTAAGGCATTAGAACTTATCATTTCGCTTATGGTGATATCAGCACCAAATTTTTTTACTACATTACGAAAAGGCAGATCTGAAAAACCTGCCATAGGAGCTAAAAATAAAGGTTTTTTGCTAAAATCTATCATTGTATGAGTTGGTTTAGATTGATTTTGATATTTTTTTCACGCAAGGCTAAAAAGGCCTTAAAATCATTAAATTTCTTATCATCATTGTGAATTTGCTCTCTTAACTCATCTAAAAGTCCAAATTCAGCTAAAAGATATAAATGTGCTCTTAAAGCTTCGCTTTTTTCATTTTTAATTTTGTTAAAAATTCCTAAAATAGCATCAGGATTTAAAAGTTTAGTACTTAGTTTTGCTGCGTTAAGATAGTCTTTTTCGCTTAGTATATTGTGTGAAAGTAAAACTTCGTATTCTGCTGCACTAAGTTCTAAATTTCCTTCTTTAAAACGCTTGATAAGTGTGAGAACTTCAGAAGGCTTTTTAGGGATTTTTACATTTTTAATTTGTTCATAACTAGCTTTTTCTATAAGAGTATTAAAAGCAATTTCTTCAAATTCATCTTTGATTTCATTAAGGTTTTTAAGTTTGCTATAGGCATAATTTGCATCGTTTTTGAGATGATTTTTTTCATTTTGCAAATATAAAACATTGTTATTTTCGAGTTTAAATTTACTAAGGTTAAAAAATTCGTTTTTATTTAAACCATCAATAAGATCTAAAATTTCATTGATTTTATTTGAGTGTGGAATTTTTTCATGTGTTTTTAGGGTTTTAAAAAGCTGTGCCACAGCTCTAAATTCTTTTGTTTGAAAAGTGGTTTTAAGATCTTTTTCAAGGAGTAAATCTTGAGTATAAGCTTCAAATTTAGCTGCATCTTTAAAAAAATGCTTAAATTTTAAATAACGCAAAAATCCATAAAATGCTATGTGCAAAACGGCTAAAATCATATAAACAAATAAAGGAATAACAAGCCATATCATAATAGGTAGCTCAAAGGTATAAGTGCTGATATTTAGAGTATAGCTTCCTAGTTCTAGATGCCAAGCAAAGGCAAAAATAAGTGCTATATAAATAAAACTTGCAAGTAAAAAGAGTTTAATTTTCATGTTTTTTTTCCTTGTTCTGCAATTTGACGGCAAGTGATACAATATCTTGCGTGAGGTTTGACTTTTAGTCTTTGAGAGTCGATTTCATCATCGCAAGATTCGCAAATTCCATAAGTGCCGTTTTTGATTTTATCTAAAGAATTTTCGATTTCTATAAGTTCTTCTTTGAGATTGGTGCTGATAGTAAAGTCAATTTGAGAGCCTGTTTCTATGATAGAAAAATCTACACTATCGCTTGGGACGCTATTGTGAAGAGCTTCGATTTCATTTGAATTGCTTTGCAAATTTTCTAAGATGGTTTTTTTTCTTTCTTCTAAAATATTTTTGAAATTTTGTATTTCATTTTTTTTCATTTTAAAACTTTCTATTTGTGATAAGGGTGATTGTTGTTGATGCAAAATGCACGATAAATTTGTTCTAAAAGTAAGGTTTTAACAAATTGATGTGCTAAAGTAAGTTTGCTTAATGATAGTCTAAAATCCAAACTTTGATTAAATTCTTCTCTTAAACCATAAGCACCACCTATAAAAAAACTTAATTCATTTTTATCTTGGATGAGTTTTGCAAATTCTATACTTGTAAGTTCTTTCCCTTTTTCATCAAGAGCGATACAATAGCCTTTTTTATAAGGCATAAAAGCTTCTTCATAGCTTTTTTTTGCTTCTATGGCATTTAAATTTTGAGCTAAGGCTATTTTTTTATTAAAAACATTTATTTCTTTTAAAGTGGCGTATTTAGAAATAAGTTTAGAGTATTTCTCACTCCAAGTTTTAAATTCATCACTTTTTTGAATACAAAAGATATTAACTTGCAAATTATTTTCCACTGAAAAATTTTAGCACATCGCTAAGATATTGTTTTTGTTCTCCTCTTTCAACTATGGCATCTATAAGTCCATGTTCTAACAAGAACTCTGCTTTTTGAAAGCCTTCAGGTAAATCTGCTCCTATAGTTTGTTTAATAACTCTTGCACCAGCAAAACCGACTAAAGCTTCAGGTTCAGCGATGATTAAATCTCCAAGCCAAGCAAAAGAAGCACTTACTCCGCCCATAGTAGGATCAGTCAAAATGCTAATATAAGGAAGTTTTTCTTTGCTAAGAAGTTTAAGTGCGGCGCTAGTTTTGCTCATTTGCATCAAAGAATAAGTACTTTCTTGCATTCTAGCTCCACCGCTTGCACTTACGATGACAAGAGGGGTTTTGCTTGTGATGGCTCTTTGTACAGCTCTAACGATTTTTTCTCCTTCAACAGAACCTAAAGATCCACCCATAAAAGAAAAATCAAATACAACAAGTTGGGTTTTTAAACCATTGATTTCACATTCTCCACTAATAACAGAACTTTTTCTACCTGTTTTACTTTCACCTTCGCTAAGGCGTTTTTTATAGGATTTGCTATCAACAAATTTTAAAGGATCTATAGCCTCTAAATTTGCATCATACTCAATAAAACTGCCTTCATCGCTTAAAAGTTTAATACGTTCATCAGCTGAAATTCTCATGTGATAATTACATTTAGGGCAAACATTAAAACAAGATTCTATTTCTTTATAATACATCAAAGCATGACAACTTTGGCATTTTATCCAGTGATTTGGAGCTTCTTTAACACTAGGTTGTTGTCTTCTTATTTTTGAAAAAATATCTGCAAAATTCATATATTCACCTAATTATTTTTTAAAAATTCTAAGATTATATCAAAAATTTTCTTGTCTTGGCTTAGGAGAAGGAAATTTTCATTTTTTTCTATATATAAATTTTGATGAATTGTTAAAGCAGCTACTGTATCAAAAATTCGTGTTTTTCCAAGAATTAATACAAAACTAAAATACGAAGCATAAGCGAGACTTAAGGCTGTTGCGCCCAAAGAGCGAAATTTTAATTGATTTTTTGTTAAAAAATCGAGAAGTTCTGGATAAAGTGAAATTTTTTCAACTATACCTATTTTAGAAAATAGATTAGGTGTTAAGGGTGAGTATTTTGGATCGGAAAGATTAGATTTAAAAGCTTGATTGTTATTAAAAGCAAAAATTTCTTGACTGACAAGATTGCAAACAAAAGCGCTTTTTGCCTGATCTTTTTCTATGAGAGCTATAGAAGTTCCATAAAATGGTATTTTAGAAACAAAATTTGAACTTCCATCCAAAGGATCAAGAATCATTTGTTTTGGGTTATCTTTCCCGATCAAGCCACTTTCTTCAGAAAAAATTTGCCCAAAACAACTAAGATATTTTATGAAAATTTGTTCACATTTTAAGTCAAGCTCATAGCCTTGATTTTCATCATAGCCTAATTTAGAGCAAAGTTTAAGATCATTTTGTGGGATATTGTTTAGATACTTGCGTATTTGCAAATTTGCATTCAAGCAAGCATCTAAAAATTCTTTCATTAAAAGCGTGTTCCAAGATTAAATTCAAAACTGTTAGTATCATCACCTTTTTTATCATTAAGAGGTTTGGCAAATACAAGTTGTAAAGGTCCAATTGGTGTAATCCATTCAATGCCTATACCTGTACTCATTCTTTTTATTTCATCTAAATTTTTGCGTCCTATCATACCATAATCAAAAAACACGCTACCACGAAGTTTAATTCTATCAATCAAAGGAAAACTAAGTTCTACGGAATTGGCAAAAGCTATGGTTCCTCCCACTTCATCTCCCCATTGGTTTTTAGGACTTACCGTTCTGCTTTCAAAACCGCGTATCGATCTAATACCACCTAAATAAATTCTTTGGTTAATTGGTAAATAACCTTCATTCCATACTTTATAAAAGCTTGCTTTGTAGCGATAAATAAGATCATATCCTATATAGTCTTGCAAACCTTGATAAAAGTTAAATTTAGAGCTTGATGAAATAAATTCTTGATCTCCGCCAAGTCCAGCGTATTCTAAACTAGTTGAAGCAATGATACCTGATCGTGGCAGATAATAATCATCTGTATTGTTAAAGGTGATTGCTGGAGTTATAGAGCTTTTAATACTTTTGCCAAGTTCATATCCTGTTCTTAAAAGAGTTGGACTTAAGTGATAAATATCGCTTTGTTCAAGATTATAAGTTAAGCTTACATTATAGTATCTTGCAAATTGGCGTCCAACTGTTATATCAAAGCCGTAATTTTTTTCTGAATAATTATCCCATTCATAGTCATTTGAATAAAGTGTTCCACCTAGGCTATATTGACTATCAAGAACGCGTGGATTTATGAGACTAATCCTTCCTGATAAGGTATCATCGCTTTTATCTACGCTTACAGAGCTTTTTATCCCTGAACCAAAAATATTTGTATCTGATAAAGAAGCATTAAGTAAAATACCATCGCTTGATCCATAGCCAATGCCTCCAGAAATAGCTCCTGTAGAAGCTTCTTTAACATCAACAATCAAATCAATATGTGTATCGTCAACTTTTTCTTCTTTGATATTCACATCGTCAAAATAAGAAGTTCTTTTTAAAGCATTTTTTGACTCGCTTAAGTCTGTTCTATTGTATAAATTACCTTCTGTTATATATAATTCTCGGCGTATGACGCGATCTACAGTGCGTGAATTTCCTGAAATAATAACATTTCTTATATAAACTTTATCGTGAGGGATTACTTTAAATACAACAGTAGCTTCTTGAGTTTGATCATTTTTTTGAATATCAGGATAGACTTCTACAAACGCATAACCTAAATCAGCACTTTGTGTTTCTATGGTTTTAACATCTTTTCTAATGTCTTCAATATTGATAGTTTTGCCAGCGCTTGATCTTAAATCTTTTACGGTTTGTGCATTTTGTTTATCATCAAATAAAGGATTTTCTATGTTTATACTTTTAATTTTATAAGGCTTTCCTTCTTTGATAAAATAAGTCAAATTTGCTTGATAAGTATCTGTGTAGGTTTTAAGATAAGGAGGAGATACTTGAACATCTAAATATCCTTTTTTCATGTACTCATCAGCAATTCTTGAACTATCATTGCTAAGCTCAAAAACTTTTAATTTTCCATCATTGCGTCCCCACATCCAACCCATAAATTCTTTTTCTTTATTGACAATTGAAGGTTCTATATCAGAATATGAAAATTTCTTGGCTCCACTTAAATGAACATTATCAATAATGATATTTTCACCACGATTTACTATAAATTCAAGCTCTAATCCATCGGTATTTTCTAAAGTCTTTTTTTTGTATTCTACAATAGTATCAAAATAACTTTTTGCTTCATAATAAGCTTTAATGCGTTCAATAGCTTCTTTTATACTTCCTTCATCAAGTAGCGTACCTCTTTTAATCCCTAAAATACTTTCAACTTGTTTTCTATCATTTGAAGCTATACCTGTTATACTAACCTTTGCTATAGTTGGTTTTTCAGTAACTATAATTTCCAAAATTCCATTGTTGTTTTCAACTGAAATATTTTCGAAATAATTTTGTTTATAAAGATTAAGAATAGCAGTGTTGATTTTTGCAGGATCTATTTCTTCTCCTATTTTAAGCCCTGTAATATTTATGGCACTTGTATTTGATAAGTGGTTTAATCCGATAAATTTAATATCCTTAATGGTTGCTGCATTGGCTATAGCAACTAAAGCACAAATACTAATAAGATGTTTTTTCATTGATTTTTTACCTAAAGCTTTATTAAAAGCTGTATAATAGCAAAAAAAATTTAACAAAAAAACTAAGGTAGAAAGTATGAAAATAGCAATTATAGGGCTTGGACTTATGGGTGGATCTTTAGGGCTTTGTTTGAAAGAAAATAAGCTTATTTCTTGTGTTTATGGTATGGATTTAAGTGAAGAAAATGAAAAAGATGCCCTGCGATTAGGTCTTATTCATGAGCTTATAGAATTTAAAGATTTAGCTTTATGTGATATGATTTTTGTCGCAACTCCTGTTAATGCTATTATAGAAATTTTGCAAAAGTTAGTTGATTTGCCTTCTAATGTAACAATTATAGAGCTTGGAAGTACAAAAAGAAAAATTATAGAAAGTTTGCCTAAGAATTTAATCAAACAAACTCTTTTTGCTCATCCTATGACAGGAACTGAAAATTCAGGTCCAAAAGCGGCTTTTAAAGAGCTTTATAAAGATGCAGTTTGTGTTCTTTGTGATAGTGAAATAGCTGATGACTTGCATCAAAAAAGAGCAGTAGAAATTTTTTCTCATTTAGGGATGAAAATTGTTTTTATGGATAGTAAAGCCCATGATCATCATGCTGCTATTATTTCTCATTTGCCTCATGTTATAAGTTTTTCTTTGGCAAATTTTGTAATGAAAGAAGAGGATAAAAGAAATATTGTTCATTTAGCTGGAGGATCTTTTAAAGGTATGAGCAGAATTGCCAAATCATCGCCACAAATGTGGGAAAGTATTTTTTTACAAAATAAAGATAACTTATTAAGTTCTATTGATTTTTTTCAACAAGAATTAGAGAGATGTAAACAAATGATACAATTAGACAAAAATGATGAATTAAGAGAATGGATGAAACAGGCTAATACTCTAAGAGAAATTTTATAAATTTGCTAGATATTTACTGAAAATATAATAGAATTTATACTAAAAACAACAAAAACATTGAAAATTTTTAAGGAAGGTTATGGCAAAAAGAAAAGGCAAAACTTATTTATCTGTTTTAATTTTAGTTTTAATAGCAATTTTGATTTTTTTTATTTCAAGATTAAGTATTTTTGAAAAAAATCCTCCTCAAATTTTAATGCCAGATGTTGTATATACTGATCTTAAAAAACCTATTTTAGTGCATGTTAAAGATGATGAAAGTTCTATCAAAAATGTACAAATTATATTGCATAAAGACGACAATACTAGTGCAATGGTTATAGCAGATGAAAAGATTTCTAATTTAAAAGATATTACCTTACAAGTTGCTTTGCCAAAATTTGGTTACAAAGAAAATGTAAAATCTTTTGTTTTGGAGGTGATAGCTAAAGATTCTAGTTTTTGGAATTTTTTTAGTGGCAATGAAGCAAGAAAACAAATTGCGGTATTAGTAGATAATACGGCTCCAAAAATCAATATCATAAGCAATTCTTACCAAATCGAGCAAGGCGGTGCTGGGGCAGTTGTTTTTAAGGCCGATGATGCTAATTTAGATAAGGTGTATATAGAAACAAATAAAGGTAAAATCTTTAAAGTTACACCTTATGTAAAAGAAGGGTATTATGCGGCTTTGATTGCTTGGGATGCAAGGGATGAGGAATTTCGCGCATTTGTTATCGCTACGGATAAAGCGGGAAATATTTCAAAAGAACGTATAAGGTATTATTTTGTTAATCGTAAATATCGTGTTTCAAATATCAATCTAACGGATAAATTTTTAGATGGAAAGATTGAGAATTTAGCCAATCAATACGCTCCAAAAGATAATAATCTCAATCGTTATGAAAAATTTAAGTTTGTCAATGAAACTTTAAGAAATAGTAATGAAGAACTTATCCATGAAATCACTTCAAAAGTACCTGAGGAAAAAATTGATAATTTTGATTTGAGTTTATTTTTACCTCTTAAAAATGGTATGAAAGTAGCGGATTTTGCTGATCATAGGTATTATTCTTATAATGGGCAATTTGTGAGTGATTCTTATCATATGGGGCTTGATCTAGCAAGCGTAGCACAAGCTCCTATCATAAGTAATAACGCAGGCAAGGTTGTTTTTGCTGCTGAAAATGGAATTTATGGTTTAAATTTAATTGTTTATCATGGTTTTGGAGTATATAGTCTTTATGGGCACTGTTCTTCTAAAAATGTTGATTTAGATGAAATGATTAATAAACAAAGCATTATAGGCAAAACAGGAACAAGTGGGTTAGCCTTAGGCGATCATTTGCATTTTGGAGTTTTGGTTCAAGGAGTTGAAACGCGTCCTGAACAATGGCAAGATAAAAAATGGATAGAAAATAATATTTACAATGTTTTAAATGATGGTAAAAAGATAATTTTAGGAAAAAATTAATGAAACAATTAACTTTAGCAAAAACTGTCAAAGGCGTAGGTATAGGACTTCATAAGGGCGAACCTATAGAAATTATTTTAGAGCCTTTAGAAGCAAATAGTGGTATAGTATTTTTTAGAAGTGATCTTAATGCAAGTTATAAGGCAAGTCCTGAAAATGTGATCAATACTCAAATGGCAACTGTTTTAGGAGATGATCGTGGATTTATTTCTACAATAGAGCATTTAATGAGTGCGATTAATGCTTATGGAATCGATAATGTACGCATAGTTTTAAATGCAAATGAAGCTCCTGTTATGGATGGATCAAGTATTAGTTTTTGTATGATGCTTGATGAAGCAGGGGCAAAAGAACTTGATGCGCCTAAAAAAATTATGGTAATTAAAAAGCCTATAGAAGTAAGAGATGGTAATAAATTTGTGCGTTTAACTCCTACTAAAGAACCCCGTATTAACTATACGATTAAATTTGACAATGCTGTTATAGGTGAACAAAGTTACAATTTTGAATTCAGCAAAAAAAATTATATAGAAAACATAGCAAGAGCTAGAACTTTTGGTTTTTTAAAAGATGTTCAAGCCCTTAGGAGTATGAATTTAGCACTAGGTGGAAGTTTAGAAAATACTATAGTGGTAGATGAAAATCGTATTTTAAATCCTGAGGGTTTGCGTTTCAAAGATGAGTTTGTAAGACATAAAATTTTAGATGCAATTGGAGATTTAACCTTACTTGGATATCGTGTTTTTGGAGATTATACTTCATATGCTGGGAGTCATCATTTAAATCATTTGCTCACTAAAGAAGTTTTAAAAGATAAAGATGCTTATGAAATTGTAAGCCTTGAAAAAACAACCCAAAAAGCTTATGAAAAGGTATTTGCATAAAAACCTCTCTTTTGCTTAATGCTTTATCTAAGCCTTTGATGATCGGAATTTATCAAGATGATAAACTTATAAAAACTTATAAAAGTGAAGAAAAAGCAAGCGAATTTTTACCAAAAATTTTAGATGAATTGCTTAAAGAATATGATTTTACAAGTTTAATCTATGCTAATGGTCCAGGTTCTTATATGGGGATTAAAATTTCTTATGTAAGTTTGAGTACTTTAAGTATAGTAAAAAATATTCCTTTATTTGCGGTGAGTGCTTTTGAATTAAATGGCTATAAACCCATAAGTGCAAATAAAAATTTTTGTTTTGTATATAAAGAAGGTGAAATTTGTTTAGAGCAAAATATCCCAGCAGAGTTTTTTTTACCAAAAAATTTACAAGAGCTTAAACTAAATAATGATAATCTTCCCTTTTATTTTTTAGATGCAATTTAGGATGAAATTTGAAAATTTTAGTTCCCGCTACGAGTGCGAATTTAGGGCCAGGTTTTGATTGTTTAGGACTTAGTTTAAAGCTTTTTAATGAAACTCAAATCCAAAAATCAGGTGTTTTTAGCATTAGTATTGGAGGTGAGGGCAGTGATAATATTTTTCTTAAAAAAAACAATATATTTGTAAATATTTTTTATGAAATTTATGAAAAACTAAGCGGAAAAAAAGATAATTTTCGTTTTATTTTTCAAAATAACATTCCTCTTTCAAGAGGGTTAGGAAGCTCTTCAGCTGTGATTGTTGGAGCTATTGCCAGTGCTTATTATATGAGTGGATTTAAGGTAGAAAAAGAACGTATTTTAGATGAAGCTTTAATTTACGAAAACCATCCAGATAATATCGCTCCAGCTACTCTTGGTGGTTTTGTGTGTTCTTTGGTTGAAAAAAATAAAGTTTATAGTATCAAAAAAGAGATTGATAAAGATTTAGCTGCTGTGGTTGTGATCCCAAATTTGGCAATGAGCACAGAACAATCACGCCAAGCTTTGGCCAAAAATTTAAGTTTTAATGATGCGGTTTTCAACCTTTCCCATGCTTCATTTTTAACCGCTTGTTTTTTGGAGAAAAAATATGAATTTTTAAAATTTGCAAGTCAAGATAAACTCCATGAAATCAATCGTATGAAAAACTTACCCGAGCTTTTTGAAGTGCAAAAATTTGCCTTAGAAAATAAAGCTTTAATGAGCACACTTTCAGGTTCGGGATCGAGCTTTTTTTCTTTAGCTTTTAAAGATGATGCTTTAGCTTTGGCAAAGAAAATGCAAACAAAATTTAAAGATTTTCGTGTGCAATATTTAGAATTTGATGATAATGGCTTTGAAATTTGCTAAAAAATATAAAAAAAAGATATAATTTTGAAAAAACATATACCAATTAGAATGTGCATAGTGTGTAAAAACCGCTTTGAGCAAAATATGTTATTTAGATTTAAAGTTGTTTTAGGAGATATTGTGCCTAAAGCAGAACATGGAAGAAGCGGATATTTATGTCAAAATTGTATTGAGAAAGAAGATAAAATCTTACAAAAAGCATTTTCTAAAATATGTAAAAATTTAAATACTAAAATTACTCAGCAAGGACTTAAGGAGATATTTTTAAATGGCAAAGATTAGAATTCATGAAATCGCAAAAGAATTAGGTTATGATAGTAAGGAAATTATTGAAAAGGCAAATGAATTAGGACTTGGAATTAAAACAGCATCAAATGCTGTAGAACCTGAGATCGCGGCAGCTATTTATGAGTATATACAAACAAGAGAAATTCCAGAAGCTTTTAAGAAAAATATCAAAACTCCTACGGCAAAAAAGCCTAAAAAAGAAAATATAAAAGAACAAGAAAAGCTAAATGAATCTGAAAAAAAAGAACCTAAAAAAGAAGAAAAGCTTAAACAAGAAGTTAAAAAAGAAGAATTAAAAGTTGAAAAAGAAAATGCAAAAGAACAAGAAAAACAAGAAATTATTGATGCTCATAAGCCACAAAGCCTTGCTAGTGCAACTTTAGCCAAAAGACGCGGACTTGTCATTGTTAAAAAGAAAAAAGACGAAGAAGAAATTCAAGTTAAAAAAGAAGAAGTAAAAAATTCAAATGATATATCTATCAATAACGAAGAGCGCTTAAGTTTAAAAACTATGTTTTCAAATGCTGATGAGAGTTTAAAGAAAAAGAAAAAAGAAAAAAAATCTTTTGTTGCGAGTAAAAAAGAAAGTACCGAAAAAATGAATTTTTTAGATGAACATGATTTTGGTGATATTTCTTTAGAAGATGAAGATGAGGTAGTGTTACCTGATTTTAGTGTAAAAGAACAAGAAAAACCACAAAATATTAATAAAAAACAACCTAATTTTATAAGACAAGCTGTTGGAAATTCTGCGGGTTTTGGGCTTGAAGGTGGAATTCAAAGAAGAAGTCGTAAAAAACCACCTAAAAAGATTGAAAAAAAGGAAGTAGAAGAAGTAAGTAGTGTTTCTATTTCTAAAGAAATTCGTGTGTATGAATTCGCTGATAAGATAGGAAAAAGCACTAGTGAAGTGATTTCAAAACTTTTCATGCTTGGAATGATGACAACAAAAAATGATTTCTTAGATGAAGATGCGATTGAAATTTTGGCTGCTGAATTTGGTATAGAGATCAATATCATTAACGAGGCTGATGAGTTTGATTATGTAAAAGACTATGAAGAAGAGACTGATGAAAAAGATTTAGTGACTAGAGCACCTGTGATTACCATCATGGGGCATGTTGATCATGGTAAAACTTCTTTGCTAGATTATATCAGAAAATCACGCGTTGCAAGTGGTGAAGCAGGGGGTATTACTCAGCACGTGGGTGCTTATATGGTAGAAAAAAATGGATGTAAAATTACTTTTATCGATACCCCAGGTCACGAAGCTTTTACTGCTATGCGTGCAAGGGGTGCAAGTATCACTGATATTGTAATCATTGTTGTGGCCGCAGATGATGGGGTAAAACCACAAACCAAAGAAGCGATAAATCATGCCAAGGCAGCAGGTGTGCCTATTATTATTGCTATTAACAAAATGGATAAAGAAGCAGCAAATCCTGATATGGTAAAAACTCAACTCGCAGAAATGGAAATCATGCCAGTAGAATGGGGCGGATCTTATGAATTTGTAGGGGTTTCGGCTAAAACAGGAATGGGGATTGAAGATTTGCTTGAGATCGTGCTTTTACAAGCTGATATTTTAGAACTTAAAGCCAATCCAAAAAGTTTTGCTAAAGCAAGTATTATAGAAAGTTCTGTGCAAAAAGGGCGTGGTGCGGTAGCTACTATCATCGTGCAAAATGGAACACTTACTGTAGGAAGTACTGTGGTTGCAGGTGAGGCTTATGGAAAAGTGCGTGCGATGAGTGATGATCAAGGTAAAGCTTTAAAAGAAATCAAACCAGGCGAATGTGGGGTTATCGTAGGGCTTAGCGAAGTAGCAGATGCAGGTGAAATTTTAATCGCAGTAAAAACCGATAAAGAAGCAAGAGAATACGCTAATAAACGCCACGAATACAATCGCCAAAAAGAACTTAGTAAATCTACTAAAGTTAGCATTGATGAGCTTGGAGCTAAGATCAAAGAAGGTAATCTAAAAGCCTTGCCTGTTATTTTAAAAGCTGATGTACAAGGATCTTTAGAAGCCTTAAAAGCAAGTTTAGAAAAACTTAGAAATGATGAGATTAAAGTGAATATCATTCATAGCGGGGTAGGAGGGATCACACAAAGTGATATAGAGCTTGCAAGTGCGAGTGAAAACTCTATAGTACTAGGTTTTAACATACGCCCAACAGGGGAAGTTAAAGAGCGTGCTAAGGATAAAGGCGTAGAAATTAAAACCTATAATGTGATTTATAATCTTTTAGACGATGTAAAAGCCTTGCTTGGTGGTATGATGAGTCCGATTATTTCTGAAGAGCAATTAGGACAAGCAGAGATTAGACAAGTGATCAATGTACCAAAAATCGGACAAATTGCAGGTTGTATGGTAACTGAAGGGGTGATTAACCGTGGAGCTAAAATTCGCCTTATCCGTGACGGAGTTGTGGTTTATGAAGGAAATGTAAGCTCGCTTAAACGCTTTAAAGATGATGCTAAAGAAGTGGCAAAAGGCTATGAGTGTGGCGTAGGTATAGAAGGGTGTGATGATATGAGAGTGGGTGATTATATAGAAAGCTATAAAGAAGTAGAGGAACAAGCAAGTCTATGAACCCAAGTGAGATTAAAAAACTACGCACTGAAAGTATCTTAAAAGAGCTGATCCCTGAAGCTTTAGCAAATTTAGATGATGAAAATTTGAAAAATTTGTGTGTAGTGGATGTAGAGTGTAAAAAAGGCAGATATGATGCTTTTGTGTATCTTGATAAGATGTTTTTTAATGTTCATGAGCAAGAAAAAATTTTATCTTCTTTAAAAAAGGCAAGTAGAGCTTTGCAAAATTACTGCATGAGTGAGCAGGGCTGGTATAGGTGTCCGAATTTTCACTTTAAATTTGATGATAGGCTCGAGTATCAAAACCATATGGATGCACTTTTTGAAAAAATAAAAAAGGATAAAAATGAATCTTGAAGCCCTTTGCAAAGAAGCAGGACTTAGTTTTTATGATGATGAGCTAGTAAGTGAAAATGGCAGAAAAATTTATAGAATTTATGTGCAAAAAGAAGGCGGGGTAAATCTTGATGATTGTGCAAGGCTTAGTGAAATTTTATCGCCTATTTTTGATGTAGAACCACCTGTAAATGGAGAGTATTTTTTAGAAGTATCTTCACCAGGACTTGAAAGAAAACTGAGTAAGATAGAACACTTTGCTAAAAGTATAGGTGAACTTGTGAAGATCACAACCAATGAAAAAGAAAAATTTCAAGGCACACTTTTAGAAGTCAAAAATGAACGCATTCTTATAGAAGACTCAGAAGAAAAAATCAGTATAGAAATTGCAGATATTAAAAAAGCTAGAACTTTTGTAGAGTGGTAGGAAATTTAAATATGATTTAAAATAGCATAATTTAAGGATTTGGTAATGTGGAATTTAGATGAAAAAAAATTACAAGAAATGCTTGATGGCTTTTTAAATTTTCAAGAAGTATGGACTTTAGAAAAAGTTAAAAATATGACTCTTGAAGAATATACTAACATTAAAAAAGATAATCCAAATAGAGATGATTTTACTTTTTGGATAGAAAGCAAATTGGATAATCTAGGAAGTATTTGGGGTGGCTCAGCTTTTAAATTTGGTATATATAGAAGAAATGATGAAAGTCAGAAAGAATCTTCTAGTGGTAGATTATATAGTCAAAATTATGCTTGGATTGCTAAATATGGCAATAATGAAAATGAAGCATTTAATAATATCAAAGAAAAAATCATACAAATAATACAAGCAAGTCAAGATAATAATTTAAAAACTATAGAAAAAATAGATTTTGGGGATGCAATTAAATGGAAAATAGCTTTTCATTATCAAGATGTAAAGAATATAAAAATAGTTAATATTTTTTCTAAAAATGTTTTAGATTTAATATCTTTAAATGAATTTAAAGAAAAATTAAAAATATATCAAATACATAAAAAATTATTAGAGAATAAAAATTTATCATTAGTTAAAATGATAGAAAATATAGCTATTCCTTTATGGAATAAATATGGCATGAATAGTCAAAATTATATAGATAAAATGAAAAATTTATTTAGTGAATATTTAAATAAAAAGAAATTAGATAAAAATACTATAAATAAATATATTCAAGTTATAGAAAATATATCAAAAGAATTTTTAAAAGAAAATCTATATAGTTGTGATTTATTTAGTTTTGATCAAAATATAAATAAATTAAATAAAAATGAAGAATTTAAGTTAAAAAACAGCAATTCTAGTGCATTGAATTATTATAGAGCTTTTTTGATTGATTATTATGAACAAGATATTTTTATAACTGAAAGAGTGCAATCTGAGGAATCAAATATGAAAATTACACCCTTAAATCAAATTTTTTATGGGTCTCCAGGGACAGGAAAAACTTATCATACTATAGATAAAGCTTTGGAAATTTTGGGCAAAAATTTAGAAAGTAGAGATGACAAAAAAGCAAAATTTGATGAGTATGTCAAAAAGGGACAAATAGTATTTACTACTTTTCATCAAAGCTATGGATATGAAGAATTTGTAGAAGGTATAAAGCCTCGCATAGATAGTGAAGAAAATTCTAAAGAAATAGAATATGAAATAAAAGATGGAATTTTTAAAGAACTTTGCGAAAAAGCTTTGGATAATTATGAGAATAGTATCTTAAATGCAGATGAGTTGAATAAAAAAATAGAATTAAAAGAAAAGGTTGAAAATTTTTTAAATTGGCTTTTGGAAACAAATGAGCCTATTGGTAAAACAAAGGGTGGAAATTTCTTTGTTATTGAAATTGATAATAAAACAATTGTGATTTATAGTGAAGGCATAGAGAGATTCGATGGAATTTTTAATTTAAATTTATCTATATTTATGGAGTTATTAAAATGCAAAGATGAATTTAACAATGCTACTGAAATGTTTAAAAAGGTATTTAATAGAGATTATGCTGATAGAACTCATACTTATTACTTTAATTTAGTGAAAAAATTTAAAGCATATGAAAAACAATTAACTGCAAAGATTGAAAATAATAAAAACAATGATAATTCTTTAAAACCTTATATAATCATCATAGATGAGATTAATCGTGGTAATGTAAGTAAGATTTTTGGTGAGCTTATAACCTTGATAGAGCCTAGTAAAAGGATAGGTGAAAAAGAAGAGTTAAAAGTGACTTTGCCTTATAGCGGTGAAAAATTTGGAGTGCCTAAAAATGTTTATATCATAGGCACTATGAATACAGCCGATAGAAGCATAACTTCTCTTGATACAGCTTTGCGAAGACGCTTTGAATTTATTGAGATGATGCCTGATGTGAGCAAATTATCTATGGATTGCGAAGGTATTAATTTACAAGAATTATTAAAAGCTATAAACACTCGTATAGAATATTTACTAGATAGAGAAAAAACCATAGGACACGCATTTTTTATAGGTGTTGAAAATTTAAATGATTTAAAAAGTATTTTTCAAAACAAAATCATCCCGCTTTTGCAAGAGTATTTTTATAACGATTATGCTTTGATTAATGCGGTTTTAAATGATAATGGTATGATTTTTGAAGATAAAAAAGATGATAAATATCTTCAAAAAATAAAAAATCTAGATAGTGTTAATAGCGAGAGAAGTATTTATAATATTGCTTCATTTGATGATAAAATTTGGGATAAAATAGAAATATATCAAGCAATTTATAATGATGAAATAGTAAATAAATTAAAAAACGAAAATGAATAGAACTTTTTCCATCATCGAATACCAAGCTTTTTCTAAAGAAGATTTAAAAGAAATTTTCAAAGAAAAGGCCGAAGGGTTTTATAAAGAGCTAGAAGATTTTGCAAAAAATAATGAAAATCTTCTAGGCTTTAAAAATAAAAATACCTTAAAAGCTAAAAATTATGTCGGCATTATACAGACTAAAAGTGGGGTTTTGGAGATCTTGCCAAAATGCACGAATTTAGATAGCTATAAAAAAGAAGATAGCTCTTCAAATCACGATAAAGAAAAACTAAAAAGATACTATGAATTAGACAATATTTCTAAAAATAATGATTTTTATGAAAAAGATTTTAAATTTAATCCCAAAAATCTTTTGATAAATATGCTAAAAACCTTAAAAAACTCCCCCTTTAAAAAATCGCAAATTTCATCTTTGCAAAGTTCTAAAATTCCTTTATTTGAAGTGTTTATCACTATGTTTTTAGATGAATTTGATAGCGTGTATAAAAAAGGCTTGATGAGATCTTATCTAAGTTGCGAAGAAAATAGGGCTTTTTTAAAGGGAAAATTACTATTTAACAAGCATATCAAGCAAAATTTGATACACAAAGAAAGATTTTTTACAAGCAATGATGAGTTTGTTTTAGATATAGCACCCAATCGTTTGATAAAATCAACGCTAAATTTTTTAAAATCCAAAACAAGTTTGAATAAATTTAGACTTATAAAATCTATGCAAATGCTCGATGAGGTAGAATTTTCTAAAAATTATGAAAAAGATTTTAGTTATAAAATTTCAAGACATTTTGATTATTATGAAAACTTGCTTTTGTGGTGTAAAATTTTCTTAAAAAATGAAAGTTTTATGCCTTATCATGGTAAAAATGAAGCTTTTGCTTTGCTTTTTCCTATGGAGAAAATTTTTGAAGATTATGTAGCTTATATGCTAAAAAAAGCAAATCCAACTCAAGATATTAAAGTTCAAAACAATGGAAAGTATTTAATCTCAAAAAATGATGAAAATTGTTTCATGTTAAAGCCTGATTTATATATAGAAAATAAAATGATTTTAGATACCAAGTGGAAAATTCCAGATAGTGATGAAGATAAAAAGCAGGGCATAGAACAAAGCGATTTATATCAAATGTTTGCTTATGCTTGCAAATTTAAAATTTATGATATTAAACTTGTGTATCCTTTATGTGAAAAAACTCAAGATTTACAAAGAAAAATCGCAGAAAAATTTTTTGTTTTTAAAGCAAGCGAACATTTGTATTTTAAAGAACAAGGGCAAAAAGATATAAAAGTGCAAGTGTGTTTTGCACCTTTACCTTTTTAAAAATTTGCCTATCAAATGCACTAAAAAACTAAAACAAGCTACAGCTATGATGCAAGCACCGCTTGAGAGATTAAGATAATAGCTAAGTATAAGTCCTAAAACACAAAAAATCATACTTAAAAAACTTGCCAAAATCATGATAAAGCCAAGTCTTTTAGTGAAATTTTCAGCAATAAAGCTTGGGATACTAAGCAAAGCCATAACCAAAATAAGCCCTACAAGGCGTATAGAAATAACTATACAAAAAGCCATAAGGGCGATTAAAAGATAATGAAAAAAACTTGTATTGATACCACGAACTTTTGCAAATTCCGCATCAAAGCTTAATGCTTCAAATTGTCTATAAAATAAAAAGATCAAAAGAACCACCACGCTATCAACCAAAGCCATAAGCCATAAATCTTGTGTTCCTACAGCTAAAATACTTCCAAAAAGATAAGCCATTAAATCTGTGTTATAACTAGGGCTTAAATCGATTAAAATAATCCCAACAGCCATTCCAAAAGCCCAGATTACAGCGATAATACTATCACTTCTGTGTTCATAGTGTTTAGCTAAAAAAGCTACTAAAAAAGCCAAAAATAAAGTAAATATTCCCGTGCTTAATAAAATAGGTAAAGAGAAATAAAAAGCTATACCTATACCACCAAAAGCTCCATGTGTTATACCTCCAGCCATAGAAAAAAGGCGATTTATCATCACCAAAGTACCTATGATCCCACAAGCTATACTAACTAAAATCGCTCCTAGTAAAGCGTTTTGAAAAAAGGTGAAATTTAAAATTTCAAGCATTATTTTCCTTTGAAAATTTTAAACAAAAATTTTCTTTTTTAAATTCTGTTTTTTTCAAATTTCTTCTTGTAAATTCTTGTTCGCATAGTTTTTTACTATCGCAATTTTCTTCATCACAAAAACAAGTATTTAAACTCATTTCTACATCACAAAAATGAGAGTGGTTTTCGTATAAATGTTTTAAAAATGAACTTTTTTCTTTTTCTTTAGTGTTGGTATGCAAGAAAAGTTCTTTGTTTAAATGTGCAATTTTATCGCTATAAACTAATACAAGGTTGATATCGTGACAAATGAGTAAAATTCCCATGCCTTTTTGGTGTAAAGAGCTTAGAAGTTCAAAAATTTGTATAGCAGACTTGTTATCAACGCTTGCGGTAGGTTCATCTAAAATAAGCATCTTACATTCACTAGCTAAGGCTCTTGCGATAAAAACACGTTGTCTTTGTCCTCCGCTTAGAGAATCAATTGTTTTGTTCCAAAATTTTTCCATTCCTACGCTTCTTAAAGCTTGCATAGCTTTTTCTTTATCTTTTTTCCCATAAAAACCAAAAATTTTTTTACTTAAAAGTCCCATAAGAACGATTTCAAGCACTCTTGGACAAAAATTAGGATTGGCTAGAGTGTGTTGAGGAACATAGCCTATTTCTTTTCTTTGAAGAGCTTTGAAATGGATTTTATTTTTGGATTTTAAAAGTCCTAAGATAAGTTTTACGAGTGTTGATTTTCCTGCGCCATTTGGACCTATGATAGAGAGAAAGTCTTTATTGTCATAGCTAAGATTGATATTTTTTAAGATGATTTCATTGTCATAAGCGTAGTTTAGATTAGAAATTTCAAAAAAAAGCATCAAAAAGCCTGATTATAAATTATGAGAAAAGGCATCAGCAGTTTTTAAAAGCTCATTTTCCCAATCATAAGATAAATGATCTATTTTGTAAATTTTTACATTACATTCTTTAGCAAGTGTTTTTGCTGCATTTTCAGGGAATCCATTTTGAACAAAAATGACTTTTAAATTTTTATCTTTTATTAGAGTAATAAGGTTTTGCAAATCTTTGCTTTTTGGTTCTTTGCCTAAAATTTCTACAGGAATTTGCGTAAGATTATAGCGTTTTGCAAAATATGTCCAAGAAGGATGATAAACTACAAATTCTCTATTTTTTAATTTTTCTAATTTTGAGGCAATTTGTAAATTTAAACTATCTAATTCTGCTAAAAATTTATCTAAATTTTGTTTATATAAATTTTTATTTTGTGGATATTTTTGAATTAAGGTGTCATAAATATTTAAAGCCATAGTTTGGACTAAAATAGGATCTAACCAAGTATGAGGATCAAAATGCTCATGTTCATGAGAGTGTTCGTGAGTGTCATGAGTTTGAATTAAAGCTATGTTTTTTTGCATATTTACAACTTGAAGTTTTGGAAAATTTTGTTTAAATTTATCCGTAAAAACTTTCTCAAATTCTAAGCCCATGGTGAAATAAATATCACTTTTTTCAAGTTTTTTCATAGTGCTTGGTTTAAATTCAAAATTATGCTCATTGCTATTTGGAGGTAAGATAACATTGACATCTAGAGTATTTGCAGCTATTTTTTTAACAAAAAATGCTTGAGGTGCTATACTGACACTAACTAAATTGCTGTTATTATTTTGATCTTGTTCGAAGTTTTTAGCTTGTGTGAAAGTATAAAATATCCCTAAAGATAAGATAAATAATATAATTTTTTTCAAAATATTTCCTTCGATATAAATTTTTCTAAATTATAACGATATTAAGCTTAATACATAGAATTTTCGAAGCGATATTACTTTAAATAAAAATAATAAATATAAATTAATTTAATATTTATTAAATTAATTTTTTATAACTTTTAAATTTAAGTAAAAATTTAAATTTTTTAATTTATAATTATAAAACTTTATGTAAATATCCCTATAAAATAATATTAGAAAGGAGCGCTTAAATTATGAAAAGCGTAAAATTGAAGGTTTCACTGATTGCAAATTTAATCGCAGTAGTGTGTTTGATAATTTTAGGTGTTGTAACATTTATATTTGTAAAGCAAGCAATTTTTCATGAAGTTGTGAATGCTGAAATAAATTATGTTAAAACGGCTAAAAATTCTATGGAGTCTTTTAAGGCAAGAAATTCTTTAGCTCTTGAAAGTTTGGCTAAAAGTATTTTAAAGCATCCTGTAGAACAGTTAGATAGTCAAGATGCTTTAATGCATTATGTTGGAAAAGATTTAAAGAATTTTAGAGATGCTGGAAGATTCTTAGCAGTTTATATTGCTCAACCAAGTGGTGAACTTGTTGTAACCGATCCAGACTCTGATGCTAAAAATTTAGATTTTGGAACTTATGGAAAAGCTGATAATTATGATGCTAGAACAAGAGAGTATTATATAGAAGCAGTTAAAACAAATAAACTTTATATTACCCCATCTTATATTGATGTAACTACAAATTTACCTTGCTTTACATATTCTATTCCGCTTTATAAAGATGGTAAATTTATAGGAGTTTTGGCCGTAGATGTTCTTGCAGCAGATTTGCAAGCTGAATTTGAAAATTTACCAGGTAGAACTTTTGTATTTGATGAAGAAAATAAAGTATTTGTTTCTACAGACAAAGCTCTTTTACAACAAGGTTATGATATTAGTGCAATTGCAAATCTTGCAAAAACCAAGAAAGATTTTGAACCTTTTGAGTATACTAGACCAAAAGATAATAGTGAAAGATTTGCTGTGTGTGCAAAAGTTTCTGGAATTTATACTGCTTGCGTTGGAGAACCAGTAGAACAAATAGAAGCTCCAGTTTATAAAATTGCATTTATACAAACTGCGATTGTTATTTTTACAAGTATTATTAGCGTCATCCTCCTTTATTTCATCGTATCAAAATATCTCTCTCCACTTACAGCTATCCAAACAGGTTTAACTTCATTCTTTGACTTCATCAACCATAAAACAAAAAATGTTTCTACTATAGAAGTAAAAAGCAATGATGAATTTGGACAAATCTCAAGTGCTATCAACGAAAA
>NZ_MJWZ01000077.1:0-484 GCF_001762535.1 Campylobacter sp. BCW_6889
ATACACTTAAATTCTTATTTAGAGGCTGAAAGTAATCTACAAAAAATCAAGATTTTAGTCAAAATATATCAAAATTTACAAAAATGTAGCCGAACTCCTGATCTTATTGACATAGAAGAACTTGAATTTAACAAAGAAGACATTTTCGAAGAATTATTTTATGCTTTAGGCGGTTTAGGAGGTATGTATTCCGTAGAAATGATACAATCAAGAATTGCAAATTTCATCAAAATACTTGGCGGAGAACCTAAACTTTTATTAGAACAATTTTAAACACATAGACTTCTTCTTGAAGTCTATGCAAATACTCAATTTTAGAAAAATTAATTATTCAATAATGCAGCTTTTACTGTATCATTTGTTGCTTTGGCATATATAGTAGTAGTATTTAGATTTGCATGTCTTAGAATTTTTTGTATGACCACAAGGTTTGTTCCTTTGGCTGTTAATCTCATGGCTAAAGTGTGTCTAAGCAAATGAAGTC
>NZ_MJWZ01000077.1:534-952 GCF_001762535.1 Campylobacter sp. BCW_6889
ATGAAGTCCTTTTTTGCTGATCAAAGCTTTAGCGTAAATATTATTTACAATCAAAAAAGCATTACTTCTATTTAAATGTTTTCCTGTGCTAGTTTGCATTATGTAATCACTATCTTGGATATTTTCTTTAAAATATTCAAGCTCATCATCAACTTCTTCTTTTTTAATAAATGCAAATTGTTCTTTACCGCCCTTGCCTATTATGGATATTTTTAAAATTTCATCATCAACTTCTTCAAAATCACAAAGTTTTACATTTAAAGCTTCAGAAATTCTAAGTCCTCCATAAAGCATAAGTTTTATCAGTAAAGAGTTTCTAAAACTATTATAAACTTCTTTTTTTGCTTTTTCTTTTTCTAAAACATTATTTAGCCTTATAATTTCATTTTCATTAAGATAATTTAATTTTTCTTCTGAT
>NZ_MJWZ01000078.1:0-129382 GCF_001762535.1 Campylobacter sp. BCW_6889
AGCTCTCATCTATGATCTGACAAAGTGCGTGTATGATCAAAATGTGCATTTCTTGAATTCTAGCCGTATCATCGCTTGGCACGACAAGATTATAATCACAAAGCTTATTCATCATTCCACCACCTTTTCCGCTAAGCCCTAAACAAAGCATATTAAGTTCTTTTGCTTTTTTAAAAGCTTCTAAAACATTAGGGCTTTTTCCACTCGTTGAAATACCGATTAAAATATCATTTTCATTTCCTAAAGCTTCCACTTGTCTTGAAAAAACAAACTCAAAACCATAGTCATTTCCTATAGCACTAAGTGCTGAAGTATCGGTTGTAAGTGCTATACCTGCTAAAGCCTTGCGTTCTTTTTTATAACGCCCACTGAGTTCAGCTGCAAAATGCTGTGCATCAGCTGCACTTCCACCATTTCCACAAATCAAAATCTTGCCACCTTTTTTAAGACATTCACATAAAAGCTCACCTATTTTAGCGATTTGTCCTTTTAAAATTTCACTTTCTTGAACGATTTTTTGATGTTCTTGCCATTCTTTTTCTACTAAATTTATCATTTTTTATCCTTAATCTTTTCTATGATCTTACTTGTGCTAAATCCTTCTTCAAAGTCGATTAATTTAACTTTTGAAACAATATCCGTACCCACAACAAGCTTATCTTTATAATCAGCTCCTTTAACCAAAATATCGGGTTTTAAAAAGCTTATAAGTTCCAAAGGGGTATCTTCATCAAAAATCACTACAAAATCTACAAAATAAAAAGCTGCCAACATACAAGCTCTTTGAAACTCTGAATTTACAGGACGACTCTCACCTTTGAGTCTTTTCACACTCGCATCTGAGTTTAAACCTACAATCAAAACATCACCCAATCTTTTAGCTTTCTCAAGGTATTTTATATGTCCAAAATGCACGATATCAAAACAACCATTGGTAAAAACGATCTTTTTATCATTTTGTTTTAAAAGCATTAAAAGTTCTTCTTTGCTTTTGATTTTTTTCTCAAAATCCACACGATTAAAACTCTTAATCTCATCAAAACTCACACTCACGCTACCTATTTTACTCACTACAACAGCTGCAGCTTCATTAGCAAGTTCACAAGCTTTAAAAATTTCAATCCCATTTGCCAAACAAAAAGCTAAAATGGCGATCACACTATCGCCAGCCCCTGTTACATCATAAACTTCTAAGGCTTTAGCGGGTGCGATTTTTAAACTCTCATCAAAAAGTGCGATCCCCGCTTCTGAAAGAGTGATGATAGAATAACGCAAAGCAAAATCTTCTTTTAATTTTTTAATCCCTTTTTCTAAATTTTCACCCTCTAAATTTTCAAATTTTAAAGCTTCTAAAGCTTCTTTTTTATTAGGCGTGAGTAAGGTTGCACCGCTATATTTACTAAAATCACTGCCTTTAGGATCAACTAAAACAGGGATATTTAAAGCCTTAGCCTTTTTTATCACAGCCTTGCAAACTTTAGGGGTTAAAACACCTTTGGCATAATCACTTAAAACCACAGCTTTAAAATCTTTAATCTTTTCATCAAACAAAGCTATAAGTTCATCTTCAAGCAAAATTGCACTTATGTCTTCTTCATCTAGTCTTAAAACCTGCTGATTGTGTGCCATAATGCGATTTTTAAAAGGGGTTTTGCGTCCTTTTTGGATCAAAAATTCTCCTTTTAAATTTTCTTGTAAAAATTTCCCACTCTCATCATCACCCACAACACCAAGCGCAAAAACATCAGCTCCCAAGCTTTTTAAATTTGCATAAACATTCGCAGCCCCGCCTAATCTTTTATCTTCTTTAAGAGTTTTAGCTACCAAAACAGGAGCTTCAGGACTGATACGCGAACAATCACACCAAGTGTAATTATCCACCATAAAATCCCCTATAATTAAAATTTTAGGTTTTTGCTGACTTAAAAACTCAAGCATTTACTTCCTTTTCAAAAAGTCTTTTTATCTCACCTAAATAATCTTTTACCCCTTCTTCTAAAGTGAATTTTGGCTGATAATCCCAAGTTTGATCTAGCTTTGCTTCAGTATGGAATTGATAAGATTTTACATAAGGATTTGGGATATATTCACAAGGCAAATCAGTCTTTAACTCTTTTTGCAAAATATCAACTATATCTTGAAAAGTCCTTGCTTTACCACTACCTACATTATAAACTCCACATTTTGAGTCAAGAGCGATTAAATTGGCATTAATAACATCTTTAATATAAGTAAAATCTCTATAAATTTGATCACTTCTTTCAAACAAGCGTGGATTTTTTCCTGCTAAAATTTGATGGCCAAATTGTAAAACCATAGAAGCGGTTTTGTTTTTATAAAATTCGCCTTTTCCATAAACATTAAAATATCTAAGTCCTACTAAATGGGCTTTATCGTAGTATTTTTTCGCTAGCTTATCCATCATCAATTTTGAAAAAGCATAAGGATTTTTTGGTTCTTCATCTTTACCTACAGTTTGTGGACTTTTTGCATCACCATAAACCGAAGCTGAACTTGCATAAATAAGCTTTGCATTAAGATCTATGCTAAGTTCTATAAAATCTTTAAAAGTATTTAAATTGGTTTGCAAAACCTTAGTTTGATCAAAAACCGTAGTGTCTGAAATTGCTGCTTGATGAAAAATAATGTCTGGCTTAAAATCTTCAATCTTTTTTAAAACTTTTTCATCGTTAATATCGCCTGCAAAAAGTTCTCCATCAAATTCAAGTAAATTTTTAAAATGTCCAAAACTTTGTAAATTTCCATTTTCAAAAGTCGCACTGCTACGCATTTTATCAATGATTAAAATTTCATGTTTTTCTTGCAAATTTAAAGCCAGTTGCGAACCTATAAATCCTGCACCACCTGTGATTGCTACTCTCATTTAAATGTCCTTTTCTTTAAAAAAACTCAAAATTTCTTTTAAATTTTTAAATTGTCTAAAAAAATCGCCTTCTTTTTTTTCTTCATTTACCAAAATCAAAGTGCCAATATTAGCATTTAACCCTGCTTGCATATCGCTTAGATTATCCCCGATAAAAATAGAATTTTTCATATCTAAATTAAACTCATCTTTTGCTTTTAAAAGCATTCCTGCTTTAGGTTTGCGACATTCACAACCTTCTAAATGCGGACAATGATAAATTTTATCAATTTTTATACCTTGTTTAGTAAATTCTTTAAGCATATAATCACAAAGCTTAAAAAAATCACTTTCCTTATAATATCCTCTTGCAATGCCTGATTGATTTGTCGCTATAAAAAGCAAATATTTTTTAGCTAAAAAATATCTACAAAGTTCAAAAATTCCATCACAAAATTCAAAATCTTCTATTTTATAGACATATTTTTTATCTATATTAATCACACCGTCTCTATCTAAAAATAATGCTTTTGTTTTCATAAAAAACATTATAATATAGCTTTTTTGAAAAGAAAATAAACATTATCTTTATTTTCTTAAGATTTTTATAAAAATAAAGATATATAATATCTGGCAATCTAATTTTTACTGAGGAGAAATCAAATGAAAAAATTATTAGTAGTTTCTGCTTTGGCATGTCTTGGTGTTTCTGCTTTTGCTGCAGATGGTGCTACACTTTTTAAAAAATGCGCAGTATGCCATGGTGCAAATGCTGACAAAGTTTACTTAAACAAAGTTCCAGCTTTAAAAACTCTTTCTTCTGCTGAAAGACTTCAATACATGAAAGAATATTCAGAAGGCAAAAGAAATGCTTATGGTCAAGGTGCGATCATGAAACTTAACCTTAAAGGTTTAACTGAAGAAGATTTTAAAGCTATCGAAGCTCATATTGAAACTTTAAAATAATTTCTAAAAAAGGCTTTTCTTTTTAAGAAAGCCTTTTTTTATCCAAAGCTTCTTTTTTACGCCTTTCTAATTCTATAGCATCACGCAAAGAATCCTCATCATCATTTAAAGTAGTAAATTTATAATCATCATCAAATTGTTTATTTTTAATCCCCCAAAGCAAAGTTGCCAAAATGATAAAAAACGCTAAGATAGAAACCCCTATCATCATCATGATTATACTATTCATTCTTTAATCCTTAAAGCATTTAAAATAACTATTATACTACTAAAAGACATAGAAATAGCAGCGAATAAAGGATTAATCATACCCAAAAAAGCCAAAGGTATGGTACAAGCATTATAAAACAAAGAAAAAGCAAGATTTTGCTTGATAATTTTAAAGGTATTTTTAGATAATTTGATGGCTTTTTTTAAAGAAAGCAAGTCATTTTTCAAAAGTAAAACATCACTACTTTCTATAGCTAGATCACTTCCTTCTCTTAAAGTCATCGAAACACTTGCATATTTTAAAGCTAGTGCATCATTTACCCCATCACCTACAAATAAAACTTTGTAATTTTTGCTTAAATTTTCTATAGTTTTCATTTTATCTTCTGGCAAACAAGAAGCTTGATAATTTTGAATTTCTAACTTTTTAGCGATTTTTTCCACTGCTTTTTGATGATCGCCACTTAGTATCATTAATTCTTTTTTTTCTTTTTTAAGATAAGCGATAAGCTCTTTTGCACCTTCTCTTAAAACACTATCAAACTCAAAAGAAGCTAAAATTTTACCTTCCTTAGCAAAAATAAAATGTGTATTATCAAATTCTTTAGCCACAATACCCTTTTCTTGCAAAAATTTAGAACTTCCGCCTAAAAGCAACTCTTCATTTAACTCAGCACTTAAACCTTTAGCTTGAATACTTGAATGCTTTTTAAAATCTAAATTTAATTCCTTAGCTCCTTTTTGCTTTAAATACGACGCAATATTTTGAGAGATAGGATGTTTAGAAAGTTTTACAAAATTATAAAGCTCATTTAAATCAAGCGCTTCATCTAAAAAAACCTCTTTAAGTTCAAGCTCTATTTTGGTTAAAATACCCGTTTTATCAAACACCACGCAATCACATTTGCTTAAATCTTCTATCACGCTAGAACTTTTAAACAAAATATGTTTTTTCAAAGCTCTACCTAAAGCTACAAGATTGCTCACTGGCGTTGCTAAAGCCAAAGCACAAGGACAAGCGATAATCAAAACTGCAATCGCATTGACTAAAGAAATTTCAAAACTCTCTTCCTTGTAAAAAAACCAAAAAGCAAAACAAACAAAAGCGATCAATAAAACCGTTCTAGAAAAATAAGCCGAAAGACTATTGACCAAACTTTCAAGTTTTGCTTTTTTAGAACTTGCAAGTTCTAAAAGCTGGATAATTTGACTGAGTTTTGAATCCTTGTAAAGCTTTGTTGCTTCATACTCCACACTTCCATCAAGCACTATACAAGCTGAAAAAATTTCATCTTCTTTTTGTATGAGTTTTGGAATACTTTCTCCGTTTAAAGAAGAAGTATCCACGCTCATTTCACCACTTTTACAGATCCCATCGATTAAAATTTTATCTCCAGTTTTAAGCAAAATTCTATCCCCTAAACAAACCTTTTGCACTTCTTTAGGAACAAATTCTTTACCATCAAAAACCAAAACTTCATTTTGCAAAAAATCATTAAGCCCATCTATGGTATCTAAAGCACGCTTTTTGCTAAACATCTCAAGATATTTTCCTATAAATACAAAGCAAACTATCATCGCCACAGAGTCAAAATACACTTCCCCCACCCTAAAAAACATAGCCCATAAAGAATAAATATAAGCCAAACTCGCTCCACTAATTACCAATACATCCATATTTAAACTATGCATTTTTAAAGTTTTAAAAGCGCTTTTATAAAAATGAGATCCCGTATAAAAAAGCACAGGAGAACAAAGGATAAATTCAGCAAAATTTAAAATATCTTTAGTATCCTTATCCATACCGCTAAAAAATCCTGCGTATTTTGCCACTGCTATCCACATGATATTCATCACACAAGCTATAGCCACAACAAGCTTAGAATAAAATTCCCTTTTTAATAAATCCGCTTTTTTTGAAGCCTTGCTCGCATCATAAGCACTCGCTTTATAGCCTATACTTTCAATAAGTCTTAAAATTTGCACCAAAGAAATGCTTTGTTCATCAAAAACAATGCGTGCTTTATGGTTTAAATGATTGATATCAAGTTCTAAAATTCCTTCTTGCTTCGTTAAAATTTTCTCATTAAGCCACACACAAGCTGCACATTCTATACCGTGTATCATGAGATAAATTTCACTAAATCCTTCTTTAGTTTTAGTAATAAACTCATCATAATTTTTCATTTCATTTTGAAAATTTACAGGGCTTAAAGTTTGATTTCCAAGCTTTTCATAAAACTCATCTAATCCACTTTCATGTAAAATTTCCCAAACGCTCTCACAACCCTTACAGCAAAAAAATTTACCCTTATACTTTATCATTTGGGCTTGTTTATAATCAAGTCTACAATGTTCACATTTCATAATCATTCTTTAAAAAAATATTTTTTATAATTATAGACAAATTTGACAAAAAGTGCATTTTTTTACTAAAATCACATTTTACAAAAATTATTCTGCTAAATCTTACGAGGACTCATGGAAAAAGAAAAAAAACAACATCAAAGAACCCACGTTCCAGTGGAAGGTTATAAAATCGAAGAATTAAAATTATTAGATTTAGAAAATCTAGTTAAAATCGCTAATGAATGTGAAATCGAAAACCCAAGAGAATTTCGCCGTCAAGAACTTATTTTTGAAATTTTAAAAGCACAAACAAAAAAAGGCGGTTTCATACTTTTTACAGGGATTTTAGAAATTTCTTCTGAAGGTTATGGCTTTTTAAGAGGCATGGACTCTAATCTTAGCGATAGTGTTAATGACGCTTATGTTTCAAATTCGCAAATTAGAAAATTTGCTCTACGTGTAGGCGATATCGTTACAGGACAAGTTAGAGAACCAAAAGATCAAGAAAAATACTACGCTCTTTTAAAAATCGAAGCGATCAATTATCTGCCTTTACAAGAAGCTAAAGAAAGACCTTTATTTGATAACTTAACCCCTATTTTTCCAACAGAAAAAATCAAACTCGAATACGATGCTATGAAGCTTACAGGTCGTGTTTTGGATCTTTTTACTCCTATAGGAAAAGGACAACGCGGACTCATCGTTGCTCCACCACGCACAGGTAAAACAGAGCTTATGAAAGAACTTGCTACTGCTATTGCAAAAAACCACCCAGAAATGCATTTAATCGTGCTTTTAGTCGATGAAAGACCTGAAGAAGTTACCGATATGCAAAGATGTGTAAAAGGCGAAGTTTTTAGTTCTACTTTTGATTTACCTGCTTATAATCATGTGCGTGTAGCTGAACTCGTGATAGAAAAAGCCAAAAGAATGGTAGAAACAGGAAAAGATGTTATCATCTTACTTGATAGTATCACAAGACTGGCACGTGCTTATAACACCGCAACTCCAAGCAGTGGAAAAGTCCTAAGCGGTGGGGTAGATGCTAATGCTTTGCACAAACCAAAACGCTTTTTTGGTGCAGCTAGAAATATAGAAAATGGAGGCTCTTTAACCATAGTTGCTACAGCTTTAATTGACACAGGTTCAAGAATGGATGATGTGATTTTTGAAGAATTTAAAGGCACAGGAAATAGCGAAATAGTTCTTGATAGAAATATCGCCGATAGAAGAATTTATCCTGCGATTAATATCATCAAATCAGGAACAAGAAAAGAAGAATTACTCCAAGGCGTAGCAAATCTTCAAAAAATTTGGGCGATCCGTTCGGCGATTTCTCAAATGGATGATGTTGAGGCATTGAAATTTTTATATTCTAAAATGCTTAAAACCAAAGACAATGTAGAACTTTTATCTATAATGAACGAGTAGAAAATGCTTCAAGCTCTAGCGATTAAATACAGACCAAAAACCTTTGATGAACTCATAGGACAAAAAACAGTTAGCGTAAGTTTAAAATACGCTCTAAATCATAATCGCTTAGCTCATGCTTATCTTTTTTCAGGACTTAGAGGAAGCGGAAAAACCTCAAGTGCTAGAATTTTTTCTCGTGCTTTAGTTTGCGAACAAGGACCAAGTGATACTCCATGTGGCACTTGCAAGCACTGTCTTGCAGCACTTGAAGGCAAACATATAGACATTATAGAAATGGATGCTGCAAGCAACCGTGGACTTGAAGACATACAAACCTTAATCGAGCAAACCAAATACACCCCTTCTATGGCAAGATTTAAAATTTTCATCATCGATGAAGTACATATGCTTACCCCGCAAGCTGCAAATGCACTTTTAAAAACCTTAGAAGAACCACCAAGTTATGTTAAATTTATACTTGCAACAACAGATCCTTTAAAACTCCCAGCTACTGTACTTTCAAGAACGCAACATTTTCGCTTTAAACAAATTCCACAAAGTGAAATTTTAAATCATCTTAAAGAAATTTTACTTAAAGAAAATGTTAAATTTGAAGAAGAAGCTTTAAAATTCATAGCAAGAAGCGGCAATGGATCTTTAAGAGATACTTTAACCTTACTTGATCAAGCTATTATTTTTTGTCAAAATGAAATCAGCATTAGTAAAATTACAGATATGCTAGGCTTTTTAGATCCTCAAAAAATCAAAGCCTTTTATCAAGCTATTTTAACAAAAGACAAAGAAAAAGTTTTTGCATATTTAGAAGAATTGCAAGACTATGAAGCTTCAAGCGTGATTGATGAAATGCTTTTTTATTTAAAAGAAAGTTTTTTTGCAAAAAGTACAGAATTTTCTACTTTAATTTATGAAAGATTTTTCCGTATTTTATCAAAAGCTAAAAATATGCTTTGCGATGATGATGGCTTTACGCTTTGTGTTATGGCTTTTATGATGATGGAAGCAAGTCATTTAAAAGAAATTGACGCACAAATCCAAGAAATCAAACAAGAAAATATAACAAATACTACACCTAAGATCACACCTTCTCCTATCATGCCTAATCTTGAGAAAAAAATAGAAAAAAATGCTTATGAAATCTTGCTTGATAGTATTTATGATAGGGATTTTGATCTTGCAGAATGCTTTAAACAAAGCACAAAATTTATTAGTTTTGAAAATAATACTTTAAATATAAGCTCAAACGCACAAGGAAAAAATCGCGATACGCTCAATAAAGGTTTTAAACTCATGCAAAAACTTTTTAAAGCTAAATTTGGAGAAAATGCAAAAATTAATGTGCAAAAAGCACTAACAATTGATGAAAATAAACTTCAATCCTTAACCCAAGAATTACCAAACAGTGAAAATAAAAACAATATTCAAAGTTCTATTAATATACTTAAAGAAGGGGCTAAAAAATTTGACCCACAAGAAGATCTTAAAGAGGCTCTTAAAGATTGTTTTGGCAATCCTCAAATCCAAAATATAGATTAAGGTATTGCTTAATAATAATATAATTGATCTTTAGCTACAATATTTTTATAAATTATTTAGAAAGAGGAATAAAAATGCAAAGAAGAGACTTTCTTAATGGCATGGCCTTAGCTGTCGTTGCCGGCATGACACCCTTACAATTACTCTATGGAAAAGATAGCAAAATTGAAGACTTTACAAAAGAATATTATCCTCCCAATCTACTTGGATTAAGAGGTAGTAATAATAAAAGCTATAAATACGCTCACATGCTAAGAGATGGAGATAAATTTGGTTTTAGCAGTATAAAACCTAAAGAAAAATATGATTTAGTAATCGTTGGAGCTGGAATCAGTGGGCTAGCTGCAGCTTGTTTTTATCAACAAAAATTTGGGGAAAATAAAAAAATTTTAATTCTTGACAATCATGATGATTTTGGAGGACATGCTAGACGCAATGAAATACAACTTGATGAAGGAACCATTTTAAGTTACGGAGGAAGTGAAAGTTTTCAATCCCCAAAAGCACTTTATTCTAAAGAAGTAATCGAACTCTTAAAATCACTTGGAGTCAGTATAGATGAATTAGCAAAACGATTTGATGTAAATTTTTACCCAGATTTAAAATTAAGCAGAGGGGTATATTTTTCAAAAGAAAATTTTGGTGTTGATAAAGTTGTCAATGGAAATCCTAGAAAAGTTATTTGCGATGATATCCCAGATTCTAAAAATAATGGAAAAAGTATTGAAAATTTTATTAAAGATTTTCCTATGACTTCTAAAGATAAAAGAGAGTTAATATCTCTTTTTAAAAGCAATAAAGACTATCTCAAAGGTTTAAGCAAAGAGGAAAAAGAAGAATATATGGCTAAAACAAGTTACAAAAAATTCTTAGAAGAAAAAGTAAAATTATCCCAAAAAGCCATAACATTTTTTGAGGGAATGACGGATGATTTTTTAGCTTTAGGTATAGATGCAATCTCTTGTGAGGATGCAAGAATTTCTTTTTTACCTGGGTTTGATAAATTAGGACTTGATCCTATCGAAGGAGAAGCTTTGGCCGAAATGGAAGAACCTTACATTTATCATTGTGCCGATGGAAATGCTACAGTAGCAAGATTAATGGTAAGAAAGCTGATTCCTACAGTGTCACAAAAAGGTAAAGATATGGACGATATCACCTTAGCCCATTTTGATTACTCAAAACTTGATGACCCTAATAATAAAGTTCGTTTACGATTAAACAGCACTGTTATTCATGTAGAAAATACAAAAAATGGAACCTTAATAAGCTATATCAATCAAGGAAAAAAATATAGAATTAAAGCAAAAAATGTTGTAATGGCTAATTATAACAGTATGATTCCTTATATTATCCCTAGTTTACCTAAAGAACAAAAAGAAGCCTTAAGTAAAAATGTAAAAACATCTCTACTTCACACCAAAGTAATTATAAGCAATTGGGAACCATTTATTAAACTAGGAGTTCACGAAATTTATTCACCGAAAATGCCTTACGCTAGAACAAAACTTGATTATCCGGTTGATATGGGTGGCTATCATCACCCAAGAGATCCAAAAAAACCTATATGTATTCATATGGTTTGCTCTCCTTTAGCTCTAGCCAATATTCAAGGTATTGATCTTGAAGGGCTTGATGCAAGAGATAGAGCCAGAGTAGGTAGAAATTTATTATTTACCATGAGTTTTAAAGAACATGAAAAAATCATTAGGGAACAACTTCAAGGAATGTTGGGATCTGCAGGTTTTAACCACGAAAAAGATATATTAGCAATTGTTGTAAATCGCTGGGGGCATTGTTACTCCTATACAGAAAATAGTCTTTATGATGATCCTAAAATTGCAGAGCAAACCAGGCTTATAGCTAGAAAACCTTTTGGCAATATTGTTATAGCTAATTCAGATTCAGATTGGTCAGCTTATATGCATTCAGCTATCGACCAAGCTTATCGCGCTATTAATGAGATCAAGGCTTAGATTTTCTAAGCCTTAAAGAATTAAGTACCACAGCAACAGAACTAAAACACATTGCAAGTGCTGCTATATGAGGACTTAAAGTGATAAAAGGTACAAATCCTGCTGCGATAGGAATGCAAAGTACATTATAAATAAAAGCCCAAAAAAGATTTAGCTTGATAATACTGCGTGTTTTTTTAGCAAGTTTAAAACATTTAAAAATCGCTGATAAATCATCTTTTATCAAGATAAAATCCCCTGTTTTTTTTGCAAGTTCATTTGCTTTTGAGAAACTCATACTCGCGCTTGCAGCAGATAAAGCCGCCGCATCATTGATCCCATCTCCTACAAAAAGAGTTTTTTTAAATTTTTGAATGATTTGTAGTTTTTCTTCACTCTTAAGTTGAGCGTGAAATTCATCTATTTGTAATTCTTTGGCTATTTTTTCTACATTTTTTATATGATCACCACTTAAAATAAAAGTTTTAAGATTTTGCTTTTTTAAATTTAACACAAGCTCTTTGGCCCCATCTTTTAAAGCATTGCTTAACAAAACACCACCTAAACACTTTTTATTCTTAGCAAAATACACCCTAACATATTCTTTAAAAGAATCAAAAAAGATATCGCTTTCTTTTGTGTCAACTTCATTTTTGTGCAAAAACTCCGCGCTACCTACAAGATAAATATTATTATCTTCTTTGTATTTTATACCAGAACCCACAATCACTCTTCCCTCGCCCTTTAAATCAAAAATTTGATCTTTATGCAAAGCCTTGGCTATAGGATGAGAGCTTAAACTTTCAATTTGACATAATTTATCAAAATCATCTTTAGAAAGATTGTGCTTAAAAATACTCAAATTTTCCTTTGTTAATGTACCTGTTTTATCAAAAAAAGCGTACTTAACTAAGGCTAATTTTTCTAAAGCAGCAGGATTTTTAATAAGAATGAAATTTTTTGCCGCATTTGCACTTGCCACAACCAAAGCTATAGGCGTTGCAAGCCCTAAAGCACAAGGACAAGAAATCAAAAGCACAGCACAAGCGTGTAAAAAAGCTGTATTTAAATCCGCTTTTACCGCCCAAAAAACAAAAACTAAAAAAGCAAAAAATATTATACCCCCTACAAAGTATTTAGAAATTTGATCTGCTAAATTTGCCAAAGGACTTTTAATATTTCCTGCTTCAAAAACTAGATTTTTGATTTGTTCTAAAGTACTATCCATAGCCTTTTTGTTTGCTTTGATCCTTAAAGCGCCATTTAAAACTACTGCTCCTGCTTGAACTTCATCGCCTTCTTTTTTTAAAACAGGCAAAAACTCTCCATTTAAAAAACTCATATCAAGCTCTGCGCTCCCTAAAAGCACTACTCCATCTGCAACAATGCTTTCTCCTTCTTTTACCAAAAGCACATCGCCACTTTTGACAAAAGAACTTGGAATTTCTTTAATACTTTCATCTTCAAGCAAAATTTTTGTCTTTTTTGTATCTATATTTTCCAAAATTCTTTGATAATCTTGTGCTTTAAATTTAGCTTTACTTTCAAGATATTTTCCTAAAAGCACAAAGGAAATAATCATCATTGCACCACTAAAATACAAATCTTCTTCTTTAAAAATTTGCAAATACACCAAAAAAGAATACACAAAAGCACTCAAAGTCCCTAAAGCTACAAGGGTATTCATATCTAAATTTTTACTTTTAAGTCCTAAAAAAGCATGAGAAAAAAAATCTCTCCCGCAATAAAATATCCCAAAAAAACTCAAAGCCATTTGGATATTTTGTGAAAAAGAACTTTTAACAAACATTTCAAAATACATAATAATCACACTCAAAACTATACTTAAGAGCAAATTTTTTCTTAATTCTAAGTGTTTTTTTGCCTTGTATGCGTTCAAGCTTTGTTCATCTTCTAAAATTTCAAAGCCTAAATTTTTAATTTTTGCGATGATATCTTTGCGTTTTTCTTGATCTTCAAGTAAAAAAACTCCGCTAGAATTCACATAAGAAACACTAGCATCTTTAACACCATCAATTTTTTTACAAGCTCTTTCTATAGCGTTAGAACAATTAACGCAAGTCATTTTACCTATTTTTATACGCAATTCTTCCATTATAAACGCTCTATGATTTCAAAACCTAAATCTTGAAATTCTTTTGAAAAATTTGATACTTGATTCTCTTCTAAATTTAAACTTAAAATTTTTTGCTCCAAATCCACTTCTATATTTCCAAATTCATCTTCAAGAGAATTTTTGATCAGATTTACACAATTCATACAATTAACATTTTTTACTTTAAATTTCATTTTCACTCCTTATAGGATGTATGGTAATGTGCCCGATTTCAAATTCATGTAGTAATTTATGGGATAAATCCTGAGATAGTTTTTCAAATTCCTTTAGATCGCAAACTTTCACTTTTAAATGCATAGAAGCTACTAGCATTTTATTGGTGATTTGAGTAATATGCAAATCCACTACCTCATCCACACTAGGATTTAAAAGCAAAACTTGTCTTACTTTTTCTATATCCACAGGAGAACTTTCAAGTAAGACATTAGCGCTTTGTTTAAGCAAGATAATTGCCCATCTTAAAAGCAAGATTGATAATACAATAGCTAAAATCGTATCTATATAAACAATACCACTGAAATACACCGCTATTCCACCTATAATAACCACTAAAGAACCCAATAAATCACTCATCATATGTAAAAAAGCGGACTTCATATTGACATTTTCTAAATTTGCACCCTTAAACATCATCAAAGCATTAATCCCATTTACCAAAAAGCCCAAAATAGCTACAATTATCATGGTTTTAGCGTCAATTTCTTTTGGATTAATAAATTTTTCTATAGCCTCATAAATGATAAATAAAGCCGATAAAATAATAGTTAAAGCATTGACAAAAGCCACTAAAACTTCAAGACGAAAGTACCCAAAGGTCTTTTGATGATCTTGCCATTTTTCTACAGCTATGATGGCTAAAAAACTAAGAGCTAAGGCAAAAACATCAGAAAACATATGCAAAGTATCGCTTAAAAGTGCCAAAGAATTTGAAAGGATTGAATAAATAAATTGCACAAGCATCATAGAAAAAGTCATTAAAAGAGAAATTTTTAAAATCTTTTTATCCATACTCCTTGCATCAGCATGGGAATGATGATGTTCATGAGAATGTTCTTCGTGATTATGATTACAAGATTTGTTAGCTAAAGGCTCATGTGATAAAAATTTATACATTTTATATCCTTTTTGCTTGACATTTTAAGATATTAAGTTAAAAAGAATATAAATATTTGTTATTCTTATAAAAATTAAAAGTCAAAAAGTTCGCCTAGCCAACTTTCTTTCCTTTTCTTTTTATAGTAATCATTGTGCTGATGATAAGCTGAGTTATTATATCTTGACTCTTGTCTTGAAACTTGGTTAAAATTTGCTGTATTAGGGACACTGCGTTCTATGATTTTGTCAAGTTCTCCACGATCAAGCCAAACGCCACGACATTTTGGACAATAATCAATCTCAACTCCACTCCTATCGCTCATAACCAAATCCACATTGCAAACTGGACATAACATACAATACCGCCTTTTTTTAAATTTTTGATTTAAAATTATAAAAAGAAATACTAAACAATTTTACAACAAGTTTTAATGTTTTTTTGCATGTCTAGTCATCATAAAACTTTGTTCAAAAAATATAAGCAAAGTAACACTCACTCCTATAGCTAGAGCCAAAGTCACAGAAACAGTTGTAAAAAAATAATCAAAAAATTGAACCAAAAATTCAGACTTAGCCTTCAAATCATCACTGCGTATAAAAGAAATAAGATACAAAATCGCTTTATAAGCATAAATTCCAGGTATCATAGGAATAAGAGCAGGAAAAGCGATAATTTCAGCAGGGGTTTTGATGATTTTTGCTAGAACAATTCCTAAACTTCCTATACAAAATGAAGCAATAAAAGTTGCAATTGCTAAAGTTTGAAAATGAAAATATTCCACCAGGGTAAAACGAAGCCCATGTGCAATTGCTGCTAAAATAGCAGATAAAATAAGGGTTTTTAAAGGTGGATTGCAAGCATAAGCAAAGCCAAATCCCGCCACAGCAGCAAAAAACATATCTCTTAAAATAAATTCAATCATCTTAAAATCCCAAAATCCGAAATACTAAGTGTCATGTAAATTCCAAGTGCTATACAACAAATCAAAATAGCCACGCTGATAATACGACTAAGCCCCATTAAAATATGATCTTTTAATATATCAATCACAGAATTTATAAAAAATACCCCTGGTATAAGATATAAAATACTAGAACCCAAAGCCACATCAGAAGTATTGGTATATCCCATATCCAGTCCAAAAAACACAAACCACGATGAGATAAAAGAACAAAGGATGTATTGAATTCTTAAATCAATCTTTGCTTTAGTTAAAATATATCTTAACAACAATCCCACGAAAGTTGCAAAAAACACTAAATTTCCAGCACCAAAATCACCGCCAAAAAGCCTACAAAAAGCCGAATTTGCCATAGAAACAAACAAAAGATTAAACAAATAAGAATGCTTTTTTTGTTGAGAAATTTTCTCAAAAACAACTTGCGCTTTTTCAAGATCGTATTTGTGATCATATATAGCCCAGCTTAAAGCACTTAAATCAAAAATAAGCTTGAAATTAACATGGGCATGATGATTGGGTATGACATAAGTTCTTTGAATGGAGTTATCATCCATATCTACAACATTTAAAGTAATATGATGAAAAAAGAAATTGATATTTATCTCATAGCCATAAACCTCAGCTATTCTTCCTACGCATTTTGCCACCCTAGCTGTATAAGTTCCAGCACCTAGCAAAGTTTTAGTATATATGATTAAAAAATTAGTTAATCTTTGTATATCAGGTTTTTCCATATTTTGATCATCTTTAACTTGAATTTATTACAATTATAGCAAATTTGAAAATAATAAAGAAAAAAATATTTATAATTTAAATCATTTATTAAAAGGCTTTTTGATTTTGATATAAATTAAACTTGCTAAAATCACAAAAACAATTATAATGATTAGAATTTGAGTTAAATAAGTTTTAATCAACTCTTCATTTTGTCCTATATAATAACCCAAAAATACAAGTATAGCCACCCAAATAGCACTACCAAGTGCAGTAAAAAGTATAAAATTTACAAGTTTCATTTTTACCAAACCTGCGGGCATAGAGATGTACTGACGAATCCCTGGTAAAAGACGACAAGTAAAGGTTGAAAATTCCCCGTGTTTGTTAAAAAATTCTTCAAATTTAGCAAATTTGGCTTCATTTATGCCAAAATACTTACCCCATTTTAATACAAAATTTTTACCCCAAAAAAAGCAAATATAGTAATTAATCAAAGCCCCTAAAACAGAACCTAAAGTCCCACTAAGTATACAAAGAGTGATATCAAGTTCGCCTTTATGTGCCAAATATCCAGCAGGTATCATAACAACTTCACTTGGAAAAGGTATAAAACAACTCTCTAAGGTCATTAAGATAATAATACCCAAATACCCCCAAGCGCTAGCCGTCTCAACAATAAAAGAAATGATTTCTTGCATATTAGCCTTATTTGAAGAAAAATTTTAAAAAATTGTAGCTTAAAAGATTAAACAGTAAAAAGCGGTTTTACACCGCTTTTTTTTATTTACCTGCAACTGAAACTTGATTTGGATTGTCCGCTGCACGAGCGATCATGCACTCTTTTAAAATAGCAGCATCAGCTGGATCGCTAACTTTTTTACTAATCCAGCGTTCAACTTGTTTCATTGTTTTTGACTCTGGCTCTGGAGCTTCGTATTTTGCCATCAAACTTGCACAATCAGCCAAAGCAATGATAGGTAATAAACTTGCAAAAAGTATTTTTCTCATCTTTTGCTCCTTAGAATTTTACATTATACATTAACATGATATTATCAGCTCTTGCTTTATCTTTTTTCGCTCCACCAAATGGTAAGCCACGATTGCCCCAAATGTTTTGGATATTAGTATAGCTTAAGCGTAAGAATTGATATCTATCAAGTTGATAAATCACATAAAAATCATGTGCTGTTCCTCTTGTCATTCTTATATTAAGTGGATCGTTGATACTTGGACGGCTCATAGTATACCAGTATCTACTTCCCCAGAAGAACTCATACCCTACTTTTAAAGCCTTAGTAAAATCATAGCGTCCACCTACATGTACAGCATAGCCATCTTCTTCATTAAACTTGCCATCGCCATAACCTTGACTTTTAAGAATTGCACTTAATGTCGAACTTAATTGATTGTTATTCCCGTGAGAATAACCTAAAGATAGAAAATAATTAAAATTCGTTCCAAAAGCTTTATAGTTTTCAAAATGAAGATTTGCTATAGTTAAATCTCCTAAATTTACCACACCATCATCATCAAGAACGCCGCCACTAGGTAAAGCAATTGGACCATTGTTAAGCGGCAAAGCAAAATCGCTTAAATATGCAATATTAAATAATATTAAATTATCTCCCATGCCTTCTATAGGAAGCTCTCCTTCTACTGCAGCATAGTAAAGATTTGCATCAGCATCTTTTTGATCACTCATCCAGTCTCTTACCTTGCCTTCTTCATCCCATTGATAAGTTTTACCATAAGCTGCACGGATAGCTACCTTATGATCTTGCAAACTTTCAGGTTTATAAGTGATCACCGCTGCATCACCTAGAGCGTTGATTGCCAAGGCTGGATAAGTGGATTGTCTTAAAGCATTGTTTCTAAGATTACTTCCTGGACCATCGGTTCCTGGCTGTCTTCCTATAGTTGCAATCCACTCAGGTGTGATATAGTAATCAAGATAAGCTCTATCTACATAAAGTACAGGCCCACTTGTTCTTGTATTTCTTCCTGCATCTAAATCATAAGGAGTGCCACTCCAAGCCATTTGAGACCAGTTTTTAGCCATAGATAAACGACCATAGAATTTGGTTTTATCATTAATATCAGCATTCATATTTAAATGAAGCTCATTCATCCACTTGTTATTGGCACTATAATCTTGTCCGCCAACTTTATAGTTTGTATTTGAAACCGCTGTTGAAAACTCAAGTCCAAATTTAACCTTGCTTAAAGCAGCTTGAAATTCTGTTTCATCAGCTCTATCGTTAAGATCAGCAAGTTCAGCTTTTACAGCTTCATTTTGCTTAGCTTGAGCTTCCCTTTCTTTTCTGATTTGTGCAAGTTCAGCTTGAATTTGTGCAAGCTGTTTTTGAAGCTTGGTTATTTCATCATCTGTATTTTTAGCAAAAAGTGAAGATGAAAGAAGACAAGCGCTTAAAATAAGTGAAAACTTAGTTTTCATAATCATAACTCCTTGTAATTTTGTTACATTTCACTGAAATAAAATTATAATTATAGAAAAAAAAGCTTTAAAAAAAATTATGTGTTAATTATTTTTAGCTAGTCAAATTTTATGACTAGCTTTACATTGATAAGATTTAAATTTAATTACAAAATTTTTATATCTAAAATTTTATCTCCTTGGCGTATAGAGTCTAAAACTTCCAAACTTTCTTCATCTTTTGGATCAATTTGCCCAAAAACAGTATGAACCCCATCTAAATGAGCTTGAGGGCTGTGACAAATGAAAAATTGGGATCCACCCGTATCGCGTCCTGCGTGTGCCATAGATAAGGTTCCACGCTCATGTTTATGTTCTTGATCATCACATTCACAAATGATTTCATATCCAGGCCCACCTATACCATTGCCGTGTGGACAACCCCCTTGTATGACAAAATTTGGGATCACACGATGAAAATTTAAATCTTTATAAAATCCTTCATTAGCCAAAGTAGCAAAATTACAAACCGTTTGTGGAGCCTCATCACCAAAAAGTTTTAGCTTCATTGTACCTTTTTCAGTTTCTATAAGAGCAAATTTGTATTCATTTACTTTGCTTGTGTCAATTGTTTTTATCATATTTTTCTCCTTAATCTATATTTGTATAAACAGCTTGAACATCATCATCATCTTCTAACTTATCTAAAAGCTTTTCTATATCACTAAGCTGTTCTTCACTAAAGCTTACAGGATTGTTTGGTATATACTCAAGTCCTGCTTTTTTAAGAATTAAACCCTTAGTTTCTATAGCAGAGCTTAGCTCACCAAAAGCAGTATAATCACCGCTAATTACCAACTCTTCTTCATTTTGTTCTAATTCTTCAAGCCCTGCATCGATCAAATCAAGTTCTAATTCTTCTAAATCTCCTGCAAATTTTTCAAGATGAAAAACCGCTTTTCTTGTAAACATAAAGCCTAAAGATCCATTTTGTAAAACTTCTCCACCATTCTTGCTAAAAATAGCTTTTACATTGGCCACGGTGCGTGTAGGGTTATCACTCATACATTCAACTATAACTAAAGCTCCATGCGCAGCTTTTCCTTCATAATGAATGTTTTTAATATCTGCGCTATCTTTTCCACTCGCACGCTTAATAGCCGCATCTATATTATCTTTTGGCATATTATTTGCTTTTGCTGTAGCTATAGCACTTCTTAATTTTGGATTCATATCAGGATCAGTGCCACCTTCTTTAGCAGCTACTTGTATGGCTTTAGCAAGCTTAGGAAAAAGCTTGCTCATTTTATCCCATCTAGCCTCTTTAGAAGCTCTTCGGTATTCAAATGCTCGTCCCATAAATTCTCACTTTCTTTAAAGATTTTCAAACTTAAAAGTATAAACTAAAAAGGCTAATTAAAGCTTTAAATGGTATGATTTTACCATTTATTTTAGGAGAAGTTTTTGAATATCACAAAAAAAGAACTTTTTGTTGCTTGGTTTTTCTTGATTGTTGCTATTGTATTTGAAGTTTTAGGTACTAGTTTTTTAAAAATGGAAAATCAAATTTTAGGCTATATATTTATGGCTTTATTTATAGCTTTTTCTTATTTTTTTATGGGCAAAGCGATTAAAAAAATTCAAGTAGGCATAGCCTATGCTGTATGGGAACTTTTAGGGATTATTCTTATACTTTTAGTTTCTTTTATAGTTTTTAAAGAGAGTTTAACCTTAACTCAAATTCTAGGCATTGTTCTTTCTATCGTTGGAATTATCATGATTAATATAGGCGAGGTTAAAGAATAATGTATATTTTTATCATTGTTTTATCAGCATTCTTAGATATCATAGCAAATTTATTGCTAAAAAAATCAGATGGTTTTAAGCATAAAATTTGGGGCTTGGCTGCGATTGTCAATGCTATACTTGCTTTTTTTCTACTTTCTTTTTCTTTAAAATACGTTCCTTTAAGCATAGCTTACTCAACTTGGGGTGCTATAGGCATCATAGGAACTTGTCTTGGTGGATGGATTTTATATAAAGAAAAATTAAACAAAATAGGAATTTTAGGCATCATTATCGTAATAATAGCAGTATTTTTACTAAATTATTAAAACAGCAAAATGCTGTTTTAATGTTCCATTTTGTTTTTCGCTTCAATACCCATTAAAGAAAATGCGGTTTTAATACTAAGAGCAACCAAAGAAAATAATTTAAGTAAATCATTTTCATTTGCAGAGCCTACAACTTTATTTTCATTGTAGAATTTATGAAAATTTGCAGCTAAATTTTTAAGATAATCAGGAATTTTTTGCAAAGCTCTAGCCTCAAAAGCATCGTTTAAAATAGCTTTTAAATTCAAAGCTTCAAAAAGTAAATTTACACCATCTTGATTTAAACTTTGTAAATCAGCTCCCATTACATCATCGATTTTTTTACCAGCTTTAGCAAACACTTGATGAATTCTAGCGTGTGCGTAGTTGATATAATACACAGGATTAGAGCTATCTTCTTTTTGCAAATCACTAATATCAAATTCCAAATGAGTATCGCACTTTTTACTCAAAAAGATATAACGCAAAGCATCACTTCCTATTTCATCAATCACATCGCTCATCAAGATAAAATTTCCTGCTCTTTTACTCATTTTATAAGGCTCTCCATCTTTAAGCAAGGAAACCATTTGTGCTAAAATAATCTCAAGATTATTAGAGTCAAATCCCAAAAACTCCATCGCAGCTTTCATTCTAGGGATATAACCATGATGATCTGCTCCCCAGATATTAATACACTTGCCATAACCACGACTCATTTTATCCTTATGATAAACAATATCTGCTGCCAAATAAGTCCCGCGTCCATCTTCACGGATAATTACCCTATCTTTTTCATCGCCTTTTTGCGAAGAAGCAAGCCAAATTTTACCTTCTTGCTCGTAAATTCCTTTATGTTTTTTTAAAGATTCTAAAGTTGCATTTAAAGCGTCATAATACGATCTCTCACTTACATAGCTGTCAATTTTAATCTTTGCTTGTTCTAAATTTTGTTTAATCAAAACAAGCATTTTATCTTTTGCCCAATCAGCTAAACTAGGGATATTTTCTTCACTAAAAAATTCTTTACCAAATTTTTCAAAAGCTTCTTTTGCCAAATCTGCTATATACTCGCCTTTGTAATATTGCTCTGGATATTCAACATTTTCATGAAGTATATTTTCTTTCACACTTAGTAAAATAGAAAGCCCTAGTAAATAAATTTGATTACCCGCATCATTGACATAGTATTCTGTATCAAATTTATAGCCCAAATGTCTCGCAAGTCTTGTTAAGGTGTCTCCAAAAACAGCGCCTCTTGCATGTCCTATGTGCAAAGGCCCAGTAGGATTTGCACTCACATATTCAAGCAAAAAACTTTCTTGTTTTTTTTCTCCTTTAGAAAAATCATTTGGATTTGCTAAAGCCTGATTTGCAAGTTCATTTAAAAAAGTTTTGGAAATTCTAAAATTTAAATACCCATTTATAGCTTCAACTAATTCAAAACAATCATGATTTTGAAATTTGCTCGCTAAGTCGCTAGCGATCAACATAGGAGATTTTTTTAATTCCTTAGCCAGTGAAAAAGCCAAAGGGGTAGCAAAATGTGCTAAATTTTTATCCTTTGGATTTTCAAGTGTAAAATCACACTCTAAAATCTTTTTAATTTCATTAAAAATAATACTTTTCAAAAGACTAAACCTTAAGCTTTTTTTGTTTCGTCTATACTTGCGTCAGCATTTGTATTATTAGTTGTGTTTTTGTTTTCTTCTATTTTTTGAGTATTTTTTGCTACTTCATCATCATTATTCATTTCATCTTTAAAAGTTTTAATACCTTTACCTAAACCCTTTGCAAGTTCTGGAATTTTTTTTGCTCCAAAAAGCAATACAACAATCAATAAAATAATCAACCAATGACTTGGACTTGACCAACCACCCATTTTATTCTCCTTCATTCCAAATATTTTGAATTTGTCCTAGATTCTGCCCTTTGGTTCTAAATTTATGGGCGATTAAAATCGCTCGCAATACTTCATAGCTTTGCTTTAGCTCATCATTAATGATAAGATAATCATACTCGCTAAGTTCTTTCATTTCATCACTAGCGTTTTGTAATCTTTTTTCTAGTTGTATTATTGTATCAGTATTTCGCTTAATAAGTCTTTTTTTTAGCTCATCTTTATTTTTTGTAGTAATAAAAACAGAAACAATCTTATCAGCCATTTTTTGTCTGGCTATTTTAAATCCTTGCACATCAATATCAAAAACAACTATTTTTCCATTATCTAAAGCATCTTGAGTATGCTTTAAAGAAGTGCCATAAAAATTTTCATGCACCTTAGCCCATTCTAAAAAATGATCACCATCTATACCTTTTTGAAATTCTTCATGGGATATGAAATGATAATGTATTCCATTTTTTTCACCCTCTCTTGGTTTGCGAGTTGTTGAAGAAATAGAAAAATAAAGCTCATCTTCAAATTCATCAAAAAGTTTTTTTAAAAGAGTTGATTTTCCAGCTCCACTAGGACCTGAAATCAACAAAATAAAACCTTGCAATTTTAATCCTCTTTAAAACTAATGTTTATATTTATATTCATATTCATACCCTTAAGAGCAGCTTTTAAGGTATCATCCTTAATACTTGAAGTGATCGCTCCTACTATGCTTTGGCTAAGCTCATTAACTATCTCTTCACTATTATCATCTTTAGTTGCATTACTTACTATAGGCTCTTCATTTTTTTCTACAATTTCCTCTCCAAGAGCTTCTTGTATATCACTTTCTTTCAATGCATCAAAATCACTTATATTTAAATTTGGCACAACCACTTCCTCTTCATTTGTTCCTAATTCTATATCGTCTAAAATTGGCTCATCTTTAAAATCTTCTAAAACCTTGCTACTATTATCATTATCAATACCATAATCAAGCTCATCAAGTTGAGCTAGTTCTTCTTTGATTTGATCTTGAGTGCTCAAATTTGAAATAAAATCATCCATTTCATCTTGAACATCTTCTTCCACAACAGGAGAAAACTCCTCTAAATTTTCCTCTGATTCTTCATTATCTTTTGCTTGACCTAAAAATTCAGCATCCTCAGGAATATCATCAAAATCCATTTCTTTTTCTTGCTCTTCAACCACAGGAAGAACATCAAAGTCGCTTATATTAGCTTGTAATTCTTTGTTATCTTCTAAATCTTCATCATTTTTATCATCTAGTTCGTCTAAACTAGGCTCAGAATCCAAAGCTGTATGTTCTTGGCTTAAGTCTTCTTTTTCGCTTCCGCCATCTTCCAAAGTTAAATCTAAATCAGTTTGAATGTCTTCTTGAGTCTGTTCTTTAATTGCTTCTTGTTCTAAATTTTCATCTTCTAAATTTTGAGTTTCTAAAGTTTTGTTTGCATTATCATCTTGAGCGTTAAGCTCTTCTTGCATTTCTAATGTATTTGTTTTAGAATCGTTTAATAATTCTTGCTTTTCTATTTCTTCATTTTTGTCATCTTCTTTGATTTCTAAATCTTCATCATTTTTATCATCTATACTAGGCTCAGAATCCAAAGCTGTATGTTCTTGGCTTAAGTCTTCTTTTTCGCTTCCGCCATCTTCCAAAGTTAAATCTAAATCAGTTTGAATGTCTTCTTGAGTCTGTTCTTTAATTGCTTCTTGTTCTAAATTTTCATCTTCTAAATTTTGAGTTTCTAAAGTTTCGTTTGCATTATCATCTTGCGCATCATCATCAAAACTCAAATCTTCCATTCCATCTGAAGTTATATCTAAAGAATTTTCATCAGGCAAATCATCTAAATTTAAATTATCTAAATCCAAGCTTATATCAGCATAAGGATTTTCATCATTGCTTAATATTGGCAAATCAATAGATGTATGTTTGTTTGTATCTTTATTATTAAGTAAATTTAAAAAATCTGTAGGTAAAAAAGGTTTTTGTAAAATTTGCGCATCTATATCTTCTACATTTTGGTTTCGCGGAGCTAAAAAAATCAATCTATCACATTTTTCTTTAAGAATTTTTAAAGGTGCTGGAGTATCGCTATCTACAACAATCACATCATAATTACCCAAATTTTCACTATAAGCATTAAGTTCTTCAAAATCATAAGACATTTTTTTAGCACTAAGGCTTACAAGTCTTGAAACTACAGGGTTTTCATTTAAAAGTAAAATTTTCATCACTTTAATCCTTGAAAAATAATCACTATTTTACGATAATTTCATTTATCCTTTCCTTAGGAGAAAAAAAGAGTTTGCATATGAGTAAAAAGTTCTAAAATTAAATTTTTAAAATATTGCATCATAACTAGTAAAATAGCAATCAAAACTACAAAGCCTAAAGCTATCTTTATAGGATAGCCAATAACTAAAAGATTAAATTGTGGCATTGTTTTCATCAAAAGTCCAAAAATAACATCGGCTAAAAGTGAAATTCCAAGTATGGGAAAGCTCATAGTAAAACCTATGATGAAAATATTAAACATACCCATATTTAAATAATGCATTAAATTCTCATGCGGATAAAATCCACCTAAACTAATATAACCTAAAGAATGACTTAAAAACAAAAGCATTAAATGATGACCATCAAAAGCAAGAAAAAACATCAAAGCAAGCAAATTTAAAATTTGTGCCGTAATAGGCATACTCGTTCCAGAACTTGGATCTAATATACTTGCCATAGTAAATCCCATAGTAAAAGCAATCTGCTCACCTGCCATCATAATAATAGCAAAAATAATTTGAAGCATTAATCCTGCTATCATTCCAAAAATCACTTCACTAATAAGCTGTAAAACAAAAAAACTATCTAAATGCAAAGATTCTAATCTAGCCAAAGGATATAAATACATAGTCAAAAATAAAACTATAGTACTTTTTATCACCATAGGAATAGAATTATGTGAAAAAAAAGGAAAAAAAACTATAAGACCACTCATTCTAGCAAGAAGCAACATAAAAGTTACAACATTTTTATCGCCTAAATAATTAACAAATTCCATTGGCGTTTATAGTATAAGTTTTATCACAAAAACTTGCGAGCTTGCTATCGTGAGTTACAAAAAATAAAGCTGCATCATTTTCTTTAACATAGGAAATTAAAAGTTCAATAACATTTTTAGCATTATCAAAATCCAAATTTCCAGTTGCTTCATCAGCAAAAATAATCTTTGGTTTTTTACAAAGCACGCGCGCGATACTCACACGCTGTTGTTGTCCGCCGCTAAGCTTTCCTATTTTTTGATGTAAAAGCGTATCAATACCTAATCTTTTTAAAATTTTCTCATCTAAATCTTGACCCGATAAAACACTAGCAAGTTCGATATTTTCTAAAGCTGAAAAACCTTTAAAAAGATAATGTGTCTGAAAAATAATACCAAAATCATAACGGCGAATTTTTAATCTTTCGTTTTCATCTATCTGATAAAGACTAGAACCTTTAAAAAAAACTTCACCTTTTTTTGGAATTAATAAAGAAGAAAGTATATGTAAAAGAGTAGATTTGCCACAACCGCTACTCCCTTGAATAGCAATGCAATCTTTAGTGTTTAAAGTAAGATTTAAACCCTCAAAAAGCGGATAATCAAAACTATGGCTTAAATTTTCCGCTCTTAAGAGTTCCATTTTTAACCGTTTTTAAAGTTGTGCAGCAACTTCAGCCGCAAAATCTTCAGTTTTCTTTTCTAAACCTTCGCCAACTTCAAAGCAAATAAATTCGACAATTTTAATTTTTCCGCCAAATTCTTTTTCTTTTTCGGCAATTACTTGTTCTACGGTTTTTTTATCATCCATTACATAAAACTGACCCATTAAAGTAAGTTTGCTATCAAGTTGAGAATTATCTGCTATAAAGCTATTCATTTTACCTGGGATAATATTGTCCCAAATTTTTTCAGGTTTACCTTGAGCTTTAAGCTCTTCTTTGATTTTTTCTTCAGCTTCTTTTAAAATTGCATCGCTTAATTGTTTGCGACTTGCAAATTGAGGAATTTTATGTTCAGGTTTATTTGGATCTTTAAGTCTGCGTCTTTCTTCATTTTCTTTTTCAAGTTCAGCAACCAAAGCTTTGTATTCATTTTCAACAAAAGTCATATCCAAATCTTCATAACTTAAATAACTTGGTCTCATTGCTGCAATATGCATACAAATTTGTCTTAATAAATCTCTTGATTTTGAAGCCACTTCAGCGCTATCACAAGCTGCAGCGATCACAACACCAACACGGCCATTTGTATGGATATAACCATTTACAACGCCATTAGGACCTGCTTTTAAAGTTGCAAATCTTCTTACAACTAAGTTTTCTCCTATAGTTGCAATTTGACTTTTTAAATATTCTTCAAATTTTACGCCATTGATTATGCTTGAATGAAGTTCTTCCACACTTTGCAAGCCATTACTTTGAATATGAGCTGTAGTATCTTTTGTTAAAGCGATAAACTGATCATTTTTTGCCACAAAATCTGTTTCGGAATTAATCTCGCTTACAGTTGCGCTTGTAAAATCATCGCTTACTTTTACACTTACTAAACCTTCCGCAGCAAGTCTGTCTGCTTTTTTAGCAGCCTTACCTAAACCTTTTTCTCTTAAAAGTTGTACCGCTTTATCAAAATCTCCATTAGTTTCACTCAAAGCATTTTTACAATCCATCATCCCCGCACCTGTACTTTCGCGGAGTTCTTTTACCATTGCAGCAGTGATTTCAGCCATTATTCTTGCTCCTCACCGAAGTCTTCTTCGCTCATCGCTTCATCTAAAACTTCTTTTTTCTCTTCATCGGTGATTTCTTTTTCTTCATTTGCTAAAGCTTCACCGTCTTGTTCTCTTAAAGCTTTTCCTTCATTAATCGCTTCAGCCATTTCTTGACAGAAAAGTTGCACTGAACGAATTGCATCATCATTTCCTGGAATAGGATAAGTTACCAAATCAGGATCGCAGTTTGTATCTAGTGGAGCTACAACAGGAATTCTTAATCTATTTGCTTCTTGAACAGCAATTTTTTCTTTTACTGTGTCAACAACAAAAATCATATCAGGTTGAGTTTTCATATAACGAATTCCACCTAAATAAGCTAATAATTTTTCTTTTTTTCTTGTAAGCATTAAAGCTTCTTTTTTAGTTAAAAGCTTAATACTTCCATCTTCTTCCATTTTTTCAATTACTTCTAATTTTCTAATTGATTGGCGAATGGTACCAAAATTTGTCATCATACCGCCAAGCCATCTATGATTTACATAAGGCATACCGCATTTTTCAGCGTATTCTTTAATCGCTCCACCTGCTTGTTTTTTTGTCCCAACAAAAAGTATAGTTTTTCCTTCAGCAGCAGCGTCACGAACGATATTATAGGTATATCTAAAATATCTTAAAGTTTTTTGTAAATCAATTACATAAATACCTTTTCTCTCGCCAAAAATGAATTTTTTCATCTTTGGATTCCAGCGTCTTGTTTGGTGTCCAAAATGCACACCGCATTCTAATAAATCTCTCATACTAACCATGAGTTTCTCCTTATAAATTTAGCTTTATTCCTTCACATCCCTTAATTTACACAAGCTAAAAAGGATTGATGTGTGTGAAATGAAGCTAAGATTTTATCAAATTTAAGTTTAGTTTTTACTTATATATGTAGTCCTTGGTAAGACTTAGATTATTATTGATTTCTTTTGTGATTAAAAATTGAAACAAATCCACGCTTCCAACACGAAAAGCAGAGGCACAAGAACGAAGGTACAAATCCCACATTCTTATAAATTCTTCATCATATTTTTCCCTTACCTTGTCTAATACTTTGTTAAAATTTTCATCCCATAAATCTAAAGTTTTTGCATAGTGCATTCTTAAACTTTCTGCTAAAAGAAGATGAAAATCCCACTCGCTCATAGCACTTACAACCTCTCTTAAAGAAGGTAAATATCCTCCTGGAAAAATATATTTATCTATCCAAGCATTTGTTTTTCCTTCAAACATGGCTAAAATAGAATGTAAAAGCATAGAACCTCCAGGTTTTAACACTTGTTTTACTTTCATGAAATAAAGTCCTAAATTCTCTTTACCTACATGTTCAAACATACCCACAGAAACAACTTTATCAAAATAATTTTCAAATTCTAAATCTTGATAATTTTGAAGTCTTATTTCTATTTTATCTTCAAGACCAAGTTCTTTTACTCTTTCCTTAGCTTTTTTACACTGCTCCTCTGAAATAGTAATTCCAACAACCTTAACTCCATACTTTTGAGCCGCCATAATAGAAAGCCAACCCCAGCCACAACCTATATCTAAAAGCTTTTCTCCTTCTTTTAAATCAAGTTTTTTAAGGGTATGTTCTATTTTGTTAATTTGAGCTTCATAAAGAGTATTATTAGGCTCTTTAAAATAAGCGCAAGAATAGCTCATAGTATCATCAAGCCAAAGCTTATAAAAATCATTACCTATATCATAATGACTTTTGATATTTTTACTTTCTTGCTTTTGAGTTATTTTACTCAATACATCTTTTTTGGTTTTAAAAAATTGCTGATTAGAAAAATAATATAATACCCTAGCCATTTCATCATAATCGCCCTCTATGTCAAGTTTTGCCTGCATATAATGTCTTGCAAAAACCAAACTTGTATCACCAAATAACTCCAAAAAAGGAATTTTTTCTTTAAAAATTAAAGAAAATTTAGCAGGTTTGTTTCCGATAAAAAATTCTTCTTTATCCCAAAAAACAACTCTAAAATCCCCATAATCCCATTTTTTTAAAATAGATTTGATTAAAGTTTTTTCTAACATAAAATACTCCTAAATTCTAAAATAATTATATTTTGAAGTATCTCTCTTTAAATATTAAAAATTAATAAAAATGAAGAAAAAATAAGATTTTTGCCATTATCATTAAATAATGGCAAAAAATGTAATATTAATGTAATTTAGACCAAACAGAACGCTTCCAACCTATAGCAAAAATACTTAAAATTACAAAGAATATCATTACATAAATTCCTGTAGTTTTTCTTTCTTCTTTTTTGCTATCACCCACTTGATCAATATAAGATACAACCTTAGCCTGTGCAGCTTCTGTTAAACCTACTCTTGGCATAGCGGTTCCTGGAAGAAGTTTTTGAGTGTTATTAATAAAATCATGTAAATATTGCTCACCACGAGATCTTATCATCATAGAAAGATCAGGCGGAACAGAACCTAAATAAGTTTTTAAATCATTTTGATTTGATGGAGTAAAAAAGCTATCGTATTTCATATCATGACAACGTCCGCAAGCCTCAATAAAAGTTGCTTTATCTTTAGCAAATTTTATATCTTTTTCCATTAAAGCCGCTTTTTGAGCACTATTTTCCATTTTAGCATATTTTGCCTCAACATCTTTCTTAATAGTAGCATCTTCATTGGCTTCAAATTTAACACTCACATCTTTAAGATAAGCAATTACATTGGCTATATTTGCATTTGTAGTTTCTTCACTTTCTCCTGAAGTATCTTTATTGTAAGCTGTCATAATAAAAGCATCACCAAATTTATGATCTACTTTTAAAGCAAGCGCAGGATGCATAATCAAAGCAGCTAAAAATTTTTCATCAAAAATAGCACCAGCTGCACTAAGATCAGGTGGTATTACTCCCATAGAAGAATCAGTAATATTAGCTGTTATTCCATCTTCTTTTACACCATGACATGCAAAACAGTTATTTTCAAAAAATTCTTTACCTTTTTTTGCATCACCCTTAGCAAAATCGATCTTTGCAACATCTGCCCAAAGTGTTTCAACTTTGCTTAATTCTTCTTTTGCTTTTTCAAGTTCTTTGTTTGCACTCTCTATTCTTTTAGCATCTCCTGAAGCTTGTGCATCTTTTAGAGCTAATTCTTTAGCTTCAACTATACCTTTTGCAAAAGTAGCATCTTCAACAGCAAAATCAAAATTTGCAGGAGCAACATGAGGTTTCATCACTGAATGAGCATAAGGCTCTACCCCCCAATATACAAGCGCAGTAAAAACTACCACAACTAAAAATATTTTTATTTCTCTCATTGTTTAGCTCCTTTTCTCTCCATAATAGTAATAACCGGTAAAACTACAATAAGTAAAAGTAAAAATACTATAGAAGCATAAAATCCTACCCAAGCATTTACACCTGTTGGAGGTAATTTTCCATAAACTGTTAAAACAATTAAATCGATAAGCAATATCCAAAACCAAATGAAAAATAAAGGTCTTTCATGAGCCGGTTTTACAACATCACTTCTATCAAGCCAAGGAAGCAAGAAGAAAATCACTTGAGCAATACCAAATGCAGCCAAACCTATATCAAAAGCTTTAATACCTGCAATATCAAAGAAAAATCCTCTTAAAACTTCATAACTCCATAAGAAATACCACTCAGGATAAATATGAGCTGGTGTTTTAAGCGCATTAGCCGGATCAAAATTAATTGGATCCATTGCAAATTCAAATTTAAAACAGACCAAATAAAAGAAGAAAATCATAAAAAAGCTTATATACATAAAATCTTTTGATAAAAATCCTGGCCAAAAAGGAATCACTTTAGAACCCTTTGTGTCACCTGCCATGTACTTTTCAGCCTCTAAGTCAAAGTCAAGTTCTTCAGAAATTTCATTATTAACATGAGGAATTCTTAAAGAATAGAAGTGAAATGCTATAATAGCAATGATAACTATAGGAAGCAAGCACACATGAAGCATAAAAAATCTTGTTAAAGTTGGATCAGAAACCGCATAATCTCCACGAATCCAAATCACAAGCTCAGGGCCAATAAATGGTATCCCTCCAAAAAGATTAGTGATTACTTGAGCTGCCCAATAACTCATTTGTCCCCAAGGAAGCATATATCCACTAAAAGCTTCAGCAGAAAATACAACAAACAAAAGCATACCGCTAACCCAAATCATCTCACGACCTTTTTTATAAGAACCGTAATAAATTCCTGTTAGCATATGTATGTATATAATCAAAAATACAACAGAAGCGGCAACACCATGCATGTGACGCCAAAGCCATCCATAATCCACCTCTTGCATAATAGTCTTATTCACACTATCAAAAGCAAGTGCAGTATCTGGTTTATAATACATCACAAGTAAAAGTCCTGTAACAAAAAGCACTGCAAAAAGAGTGGTTAAAATAACCCCCATTGCCCAAAGAAAGTTAATTTGCTTTGGTATCCAATACTTTACCATTAAAACATCAAGCAGTTTATGTACTGCGAGTCTTTGATCAAGCCAATCTACAAGACCATTAGCTTTTCTAATTTGTGCCATCTTAAGCCTCCGCTATCATTTTTTTATATTCAGGACCCTCTTCGCCTAAAACAAGTTTGGTTCCATCGATCTTAAAAGGAGGAATTTCAAGAGGCTTTGGAGGAGGTCCAAAGACATTTTTTCCACTTGTGTCAAATTCTCCACCATGACAGGCACATTTAAACAATTGCTCGCTTGGTTGGTAAGCAGGTATACAACCCAAATGCGTACAAAGTCCTATAACCACAGTATAAGCTGCGTTATCTACCACAACATCACGTTTTTCATCTTTTGGCATACTCGCATCTTTTTTTAATATAAAAATAGGCTTTTTACGCCATTCTATAGTTCTAAGCTCTCCATCTTGCATTCCTGATAAATCCACTGTAGTAAAACCTGCAGCTTTGACACTTGGAAGCGGATCCCAAGTTTTTTTCATCGCAACAAGCGAGAAAACACCGCCTACAGCAGCTACGCTTCCAAATGCAAAGCCCATAAAGCTTCGTCTACTCTCAGATGTAGCCATAACTTGTCCTTTCGATTTTATTTTTTAACCAAGTTAAAAGTTTATCGAAATTAAAATAAATTTTTTCTTTGTTTAACAAGTTTTGATATTTAGACAATAAGAGCAAAAAGAGAAAAAACAAGCACAGGTAAAGTTATCAAAAAGCCAAATTTAGAATATTGCCAAAAAGAAATATTAATGCCTTTTCTAGCCAAAACTCTAAGCCAAAGCAAAGTTGCCAAAGAACCTATTGGCGTAAGTTTTGGGCCTATATTTACTCCTAAAAGATGAGCATAAATCATCAAAGAATCAAAAGAAAAACTTTCAAAATATTCTTTTAATGCTAAATCTCCGATTAAAACCATAGGCAAATTATTAAACACAGAAGATCCAAAAGCCGAAATCAAAGCCACGCCAAAAATTCCACTCTTAACTTGCATGAAAAAAGCATAGCTTTTAACCAAAATTTCACTCACACCTATTTTATGTAAAGCAAAAACCACCATATAAAGCCCAAAACTAAAAAGCAAAACTCCATAAGGTGCTTCTAAAAGAATTTTAATACTTTTTTTACCTTGAATTTTTAAAACAATAAGCCAAAAAATTCCCGCCCAAAGCAAAGCAAAAAAACTTATTTTAATATCAAAAATTTCACCTATAAAAAAACTGATCACAAAAAGAAATAAAAATACTATGCAAAGAAAAAACAACTTCGATGAAATTTGCTCTTTTTTAACTAATTTAAATTCAAGCCTTTTAGGTAAAACTCTCACATAAAGCACAAAAACCATAACTATAGTAGAAAGCAAAACAAAAAAATTTGGCAAAAACATATTTTTAGCAAATTCTAAAAATTCTATCTTAAAATAATTTGCTGTAATGATATTGGTTAAATTTGAAATAACCAAAGCATTTGAACTTGCATCACATAAAAAAGAAAGACTAAGCAAAAAAGAACTTAAAATAAAAGCATGATTTTTACAATCTTTAAGAGTTGAAAATAAAGCTATAATAATAGGTGTAATGATTAAAATCGCTCCATCGTTAGCAAAAAATGCAGAAAGAAAAAAGACAAAAATCAACAAAAATAACATCAATTTTTTTGTGCTGATATAAATTTTTTCTTGATTTTTCTCTCTAGAAAAATGCAAAATTTTACTCGCAATAAAATCAAAAAATCCTAAAGCTTCCAAGCTAAAAGAAAGGATAATCAACCCAACTAAAGTTAAAGAACTATCCCAAACCAAAGAAAAAACAAAATAAGCATCTTTAAAATATACCAATTGAAAAATAAAAACAAAAAAAGCTCCCAAGCTAGAAAATACCCAAATAGGTAAATTCCATGGACGCCAAAAAAGTAAAATTAAAGTAGATAAAAAAATAAAAAAAGCAAGCATTTAAGCTTTTTTCTTTTGCATTTTGATATAAATTTGCAAAATATCCAACGCCGCAGGAGTGATTCCACTGATTTGACTTGCAGCAAAAATAGTTGGAGGTTTATGATGATTAAGCTTTTCTACAACTTCATTACTCAAACCGCTTACACTTTTAAAATCAAAATTTTCAGGAATTTTAAGCTCGCTAAGATTTTTCATTTTTTCTACTTGAGCTTTTTGCATACTGATATAATGATAATACTTTGCCTCATTTAAAATCTCTCTTAAGGAGTAATGATCCATAGTTTCAAACATAGGATCAAGTTTTTTTAATTTTTCTATATCAAAACTTGCTCTTGCAACAATTTTTTGAAGATTGACTATAGAAGAAATTTTATCTTCTCCTAAACTCTCTAAAAAAGCATTATTTTGGTTATTAGGCGTGAATTCTTTAGAAAGTAAAAATTCAAGTCCTTTTTGAAGATTGTTTGCGATATTTTGTATATAAGTAAAATCTTGCTCGCTTAAAAGCCCTAAATCATAGCCATATTTTCCAAGTCTAAGTATAGCATTTTCTTCCCTTAAAAGCAGTCTAAATTCCGCTCTTGAAGTAAACATTCTATAAGGTTCTTTTGTACCTTTTACTACCAAATCATCGATTAAAACTCCTATATAAGCTTCATCACGCCTTAAAATCAAAGGCTCTTTCATATCTATGCTTAAACTTGCATTGATTCCTGCCATAAAGCCTTGTGCTGCAGCCTCTTCATAACCTGTAGTTCCATTAATCTGTCCTGCACAATAAAGATTTTTAATCTTTTTAAGTTCTAAAGTATGCTTAAGTTCAGTTGGCTCTATATAGTCATATTCTATAGCATAACCAAAACGGGTTATTTTAGCATTTTCAAAACCCTTTATAGAACGCAGCATTTGAGTTTGTACTTCATAGGGCAAAGAAGTAGAAAAACCATTGATATAATACTCCGTTGCATCGATAGTTTGAGGCTCTATAAAAAGATGATGACTTTCTTTGTCACTAAAACGATTGATCTTATCTTCTATAGAAGGACAATACCTTGGCCCCACACCTTCAATCTGTCCTGTAAAAAGTGGGGCACGATAAAAATTATTCTTAATAATCTCATGTGTAGTTGTATTAGTGCGTGCGATATAACAAGGAAGTTGAGTAGGATTAAAATTTCTTGAACGAAAACTAAAAGCTTTAGGGTTTACATCACCATCTTGAATTTCAAGTACGCTAAAATCAATGCTTTTTGCATCCACTCTTGGGCAAGTTCCTGTTTTTAAACGCCCCATTTTTAAACCCAAAGTTTGTAGATAATTGCCTAAATTGACTGAAGCAAGCTCCCCTACCCTTCCTGCTTGAAGTTTATTTTCGCCTATATGAATAAGTCCATTTAAAAAAGTCCCTGTTGTAAGTATCACTTTTTTGGCAAAATATGTGTTTTCTAAATTTGTTTTTACGCCTTTAACTTCATCATTTTCTACGATTAAAGCATTCGCTTGTTCTTGAGAAATTTCTAAATTTGGAAGTTTTAAAAGTTTATTACGTGCAATGATACGGTATTTATCCATATCAATTTGCGCCCTACTTCCTTGAACGGCTACACCCTTACTTTCATTTAAAATGCGAAATTGTATTCCCGCTTCATCGGTAATTTCACCCATAAGACCACCCATGGCATCAAGTTCTTTTACCAAATGCCCTTTAGCAAGCCCACCTATAGCTGGATTACAACTTGCTGCTCCTATTTGCTCAATCAATGTAGTTAAAAGTAAGGTTTTTTTACCCATTCTAGCAGCAGCAGCACTTGCTTCAACACCTGCATGTCCACCACCTATAACAATGACATCAAACATATATTGCCTTGAAAAATGTGAATTTTTAAAAGAAAGATTATATAATATTTAGACTTAAAACAAACTCGTTTTAAGTCTAACAAAAATTTATTTAGCTTCTTGAAGAGAGAAAATTAACTCATTATAAGTTTTATCTGCATCTTTGCAGAAATTTTTAAGCATCTCAACACCCTTATTTAAACCTTGTTGCTGTTCTACTCTTAAAAGCTCACTATAAAGGCTTTCTATTGTAGAAATAGCGCTTTTATTTGGCATACGACGAACGGAATAATAGCCTATGATATTATTATTAATGTCTATTGATGGAGTTACATTTGCAAAAACCCAGTAGTAATTGTTATCTTTAGTTTTGTTTTTTACGTAAGCAAAAATTTCCTTACCCTCTCTCATATAATCCCATAAATATTTAAAAACAGTTTTTGGCATATCTTCATGTCTTACTATGTTATGAGGTTTATTTAAAACTTCACCCATGGTATAACCTGCATACTTTAAAAAATCATCATTTGCATAAACTATTTTACCTTTTAAATCTGTTTTAGAAGTAATTAAACTGTCTTCTTGTAAAAAAATTTCTCTTGACATTTTCCCACTCTCTTAATTTATATTTTTAATTTTGCTAAGATTTCAGCACTTCTTTGCTCTAGTGATTTAATATCATTTACAATCGCATCATAAGCTTTTTGATCGATATAATCTTGACTTGATTCTTCTATTGCTTTTTTAGCGTTATCTTTTATAAATTCTTTAGCTAAATTTAACTCAGTTTCAGAACTAAGTTCATTAATAACACCTTGAGCTCTCTCATCTTGGCAAAGATTAGAAATTGGATCTACACTTTCAAGATTGAAATTTTGAGCCCCATTTAAATTTAAATATATATTTGATTTATAAAGAATATGATCGATTTTAACTACAGATAAAATCAATCTCTTTGCAAAGGATCCAAAATTAACACCAAGAGCACTACTATTTTCTTCTAGACGTTTAAAAGCTTGAGAAAATTTATTAATTCTTTCTTCAGATTCACTAACAATGTTAAAAACTTGATCGCTGCCACTTTGGATATTTACAAAATCCTGTTGCATAGTCTGAATTGCAATGGAAATTTCGCTTGTAGATCTTTGAGTTCTTTCTGCTAACTTTCTAACTTCATCAGCCACAACCGCAAAGCCCCTACCATGTTCTCCTGCACGTGCAGCTTCAATAGCAGCATTTAAAGCTAGAAGATTGGTTTGATCAGCTATATCGCGTATTACTTCAACCACTGAAGTAATATTTTGGGAATTAGCCACAAAAGTTTGTACTGTTTCCTTGCTCGAATTTACAACATCCATTAAAGAACCCATGGCACTTTGCAAAGAATCCACCTCTGAGCCATTTTCTGTAGCTGTATGAGTAATGGCATCAACTGTATCATATACATTTTTCATCATGCTAATATCTTGATTTAATGAGCTAGAAATTTGAGACATATCTTTATTTTGATTTCCAAGGCTTAAATCCATTAAAGTTCTTGATAAAGCATTTTTAAAAGTGGATCTTGCTGTCACTTCTATGTTTGCTAAAGCTTTATTTATAAATTCGATATTATGAGCAAAAATTCCTTTTAAACCTTCAGGCAAAGCCTTACGATAAAATTCGCCTTTTTGGGAACAAGAAATAGAAGTATTAATTTCCCTTAAATAAGCTTCTAGTCCATCAATAGTATTGTTAAGATTATCTGCTATTTCGGCTAATTTTTTGCTTTTTGTTTTTACATAGATCATTCTATTGTCAAAATTTCCTTCTTTTAACTCTCTACAAAGAACCAAAAGTTTATCTATCATTATTTGCTCATCTTTGTGTTGTCTAAGCAAATAAATCATTAAAACAGCGATTAAAATAAAAATTATCACTCCAACATAAATATGAATAAAAATGGCACCTAAAACACCGATAATACTTAGAAAAATAGTTAATAATAATCCATTTTTCACCATAAATTTACCCCTTTATTAAAAATTTTTGAAGTCATAAATTAAAGTAATACTTTAATAATATATATTACTTTAATTTTTAGGCGAAGATTGTACAATAAAAAAGATTAAATATATCTTATTTAGTTATCTTCTTGCAAGTTAAAAACAAGTTCATTATAAGTCATTTTATAAGAACTTACAATATCCATTAAAGCCGAAACTCCAGCATTAATGCCTGATTTTTGCTCTTTTTCAAGTAAAATTTTATAAACTTCTTCAATTATAGGAAGAGATTTTCTATTGGGTGCACGACGAACAGAATAGTAGTTGATGATATCTCCATTGGCATCAAATGAAGCACTTACATTTGCAAACACCCAGTAAAAACTACCATCCTTGGCTTTATTTTTTACAAATGCAAAAATTTCTTCTCCTTTTTGAATATAATCCCAAAGACATTTAAATACAGTACGTGGCATATCTTCATGTCTTACTATATTATGAGATTTATACAAAAGCTCATCGACTTTATAACCTGCGTATTGTAAAAAGTCATTATTGGCATAAATGATATTCCCCTTAAGATCTGTTTTAGAAGTAATTAAAGCATTTTCAGACAAAACTATTTCTTTCATAATTAAAACATCCCAATAAAACAAATAAATCAAAAATAGAATTATTACTAATAATAAACAATAAAAAGTATACTAAATTATAAAATTTTCAAAAAATATTTTAAATTTTATAATGTAAATAATGAGAAATTTTGTAACATTTATATAAAAAATTGTCATATCATATAAAAGAAAGTATTTCTAGATTTGTTTTTTTGTTAAAATTTACAAGACGCATTGTTAAAATTATATTTCACAAAAGATCAAAAGGAGTGAATAAACTTGGAAACTTTAAGTCAAACTTTAGCTGAAAGAAAACCGCCTTTATATAAACGTATTATAAAAAGTCTTGGATTTTGGGTGATTATAGGCATTATTACAGGTATTATACTTGGCTATACAGATAAAGAATTAGCCATTGCTAGCAAACCAGGAGTTGATTATTTTATAGGTGCTTTAAAGGTTCTTATAGGTCCTATTATTTTTGTTACTTTGGTTTTGGGTATCATTAGTCTTGAAAGTTTAAAAAAAGTAGGTAGTATTGGTGCTAAAGCGGTTATTTACTTTGAAGTTGTAAGTACTTTAGCACTTGCTATAGGTATTTTTATGGCAAATGTTATGCAACCAGGCCATGGAATGAATCTTGATCCAAGTCAACTTGATACAAAAAGCGTTCAAAAATATATTTCTCAAACCACAGAAGTAAGCGCGAGCTCTGAGATCATGCATATTTTAAAAGATGCTATGCCTACTGATATTATCACGCCTTTTACAGAAGGAAAAACCATACAAGTTTTAGTCATTGCTATAATTACTGCTTTGATTATTTCTTTAATGAGAATAGAAGATAAACAGGCAATTCAAAGAGTTTTTGAAGTGGTACAAAATTTTGTTTTTAAAATTCTACAAATCATTATGTATTTTAGTCCTATTGCCGCCTTTTCAGCAATGGCTGTACTCATAGCTCAATACGGAATTGGCTCTTTGATCAACTTAGCATATTTACTTTTAGTAATGCTGATTTCATGTCTTGTTTTTATATTTGGAATCTTAGGCCTGATTTGTTATTTTGCAAAAGTAAATATCTTCAAATTTATGAGATTTATCTCAAGAGAAGTATTGATCGTTTTTGCAACCAGTTCAAGCGAGTCTGCGCTTGCTCCTTTAATGAGAAAACTAGAAAAAGCAGGACTTTCTAAAGCAACAGTCGGACTTGTTTTACCAACGGGATATAGTTTTAATCTTGATTGTACAAATATTTATCTAGCTATGAGCTTAATCTTTCTAGCACAAGCTTTCAATGTAAATTTAAGTTTAGCACACGAAATCAGTATTTTAATAGTATTAATGATAGCCTCAAAAGGTGCAGTAGGTGTAACTGGATCAGGTTTTATAGTGCTTGGAAGTACGCTTGCGGCTCTAGGAAATATGGAAATTTCAGAAGCAAATGCAACCTTAGCGCAAGTTCTACCAGTAGCTGCCATAGGTGTTCTTTTAGGTGTTGATAAATTTATGTCTGAAATGAGGGCTGTTGGAAATCTTTGTGGAAATTCAGTAGCAGCTTTAATCGTTGCTATCTGGGATAAACAAATTGATCGGGAAAAATTCAACTATGCTATGGATAATCCAGAAAAATTCCATAATGCTGGAATGAACTAATGGGTTCTTTGGAGGAAATCATATCGATTAACCTCCTCTAAAGTATTATCTTTTTTCCTAAATTGTTTTAAAAAACTTTCATTGAAATTAAAACTAAATCCAACTTGAACAACGGTATCATCAACAGTCTCTCTTGCGCTATAATCACGACGCAATAAATTTAAACTAAATACACTATAAGGAGAGTAAGATACTTGATAATTAGTTTTATCATTATCCTTGCTTATATCAAAAGCAAAAGCGGTGTAAGTTGGAATTACAAAACTCATTCCAAGCTGTAAATTTTTTTCTGCTTCATTGGGTATGTAATAATTACTATAAGCCTTTATAAATTTACTATAACCAAACTCTGCACCAAAGCTTTTAGTATCTTTTTGTTCCTTTTGTTTGTCAATAAAACCATTAACTCCAAATAAAAAATCATCTTTTTCATAACGATTGATTAAGCCCCCTGAGTAATTATAATTATCTTGAGCCACAAAAAGTTCTTTTTGAAAAAGCAAAGAATTATTCTCTCCCTCATAAAGAGAACTTAAATTTTTAACCTGCGCGTTTTCGTTTTGAAAATCTAAATTCCCATCTGTTTTATCTATACCATTATTATTTTCTAAAGTTTTTGAAAGCAAGCTATCAAAAGTGCTTTTAAAATCCACATTCTCTTCTTGAATTTTTGGAGCTTCTTTGGTATTTTTATAATCAAAGTGCTCCCAAGAATTTTGATTATTATTTTTTGCTAAAGCCTCTGTAAGTTCATCGGCATTGAGTAAAGAAAACAATGCTATTATATAAAAAATACCCCTCATTATTCTTATATTCCTTATTATTTCTTGTTTGAGTATTTATTATAAAAAAATAATATAAATAAAAATTCCACAAAGACTAAAAATTAAAATTAGCAAATTTAAAGTAAATAAGTGTATAATTAAAATAAAAAAGGGTTATTAATGCAAAAAGACAACCTCATAGCTTTTGTTATTTTTATTATCAGTGCTATCGCATTTGTTATTTGGGGATTTGGTTATATTTCGCAACATCAACTCATTCTTTTTATTCTTGCTTCTATATTTGGCATTTTTATGGCATTTAATATAGGTGGAAATGATGTAGCCAATTCTTTTGGAACAAGCGTTGGTGCAAAAACAGTAACCATTAAACAAGCTTTAATTATAGCAGCTGTTTTTGAGCTAAGCGGAGCAATCTTCGCAGGCGCAGAAGTTACTAAGACCATACGCAGCGGTATTGTTATTTTTCCAAATTCTTTAGATCCTATGCTTTTTGTTATCATTATGCTTGCTGCACTTTTAAGCTCTGGGGTTTGGATTTTTATTGCAACCAAGAAAGGCTTACCTGTATCAACCACACACAGTATAGTTGGTGGGATTGTAGGTGCTAGCATTATGATGGGGCTTTTAAAATTTGATGGGATCCAAACACTCTCTATGGTTAAATGGAGTGAAATTTTAAGAATAGCTATTTCTTGGGTAGCTTCTCCTCTTTTAGGGGGTATTGTAGCTTATATTATTTATTCATATATTGATAAGAAAATTTTAAAACCATCAGAAAAACTAAATGACGATTTGAAAAATATCAAAAAAGAAAGAAAAAAATTCAAAGAAAAATATTTTTTAAATTTAAAAACAAAATCCCAAGAAGAACAAATTAAAGAACTTTCCGCTATAGCTTTGGATGAAGAAGAACAAGAAAATAATTTCTATAGAAATAAAATGAAGGAATTTAAGGATCAAGAAAAAGATATAGATATTTACTCTATTTTAAAAACTCATATGCCAATCATTGCTTGTATTGCTGCTGCTATCATTTCGGCAATGTTTTTATTTAAAGGTTTAAATAATGTTAGCACTTTGGATATTTTACAAAACTTTTGGATTATCGGAATTATAGGAACTATAAGTTATGTTATAACATTTGCTATAGTCAAAATCGTTAAAAAAACAGAACTTAATAAAACTACTGATAGAATTTTCTCATGGTTTCAAATATTTACAGCTTCTAGTTTTGCATTTTCACACGGAGCCAATGATATAGCCAATGCTATAGGTCCTTTTGCAGCGATTTTAGATGTCTTAAAAAACGGCACAATTAACGCGACTTCTCCTGTACCTTTTGCTGCTTTAGCTATGTTTGGAGTTGCTCTAGTTGTAGGACTTTGGTTTTTAGGTAAAGAAGTGATTACCACAGTGGGTTCAAAACTTGCAACCATACGCCCTACTACTGGATTTTCTGCAGAACTTGGTGCAAGCATAGTTATACTCTTAGCTACACAATTTGGAATTCCTGTTAGCTCCACCCATATACTCATAGGTGCTATCTTGGGTATAGGAGTGTATAATAAAAATGCAAATTGGATTATGATGAAGCCTATAGGATTGGCTTGGATTATCACTTTACCAGCCGCTGGTATTATGGCAGCACTTGTATTTTTAGGATTTAAACTATCTTTAGGAATTTAAGTAAAGCTTATTTTTCTAAAATATTTTTTCCTTTAATTATATGCATTTTAATCTTTCCAAAAAGTTTATCCTCAGAATAAAGAGAACTTTTTGGAGCAAAAATTTCTTCATTCTCATCAAAAAGAACTAGATTAGCTTCTTTTCCGACTTCTATAACTCCACTATTCAAACCTAAAAATTTACTAGGATTTTTACTTGTAAATCGACAAAGCTCTTGCCAATTTAAAAATCCTTCTTTGATTAAAAAAGTATAACAAAGACTTATAAATTCGCATACGCTATGAATTCCAAAAGCCGCTTCATCAAAAGCTAAATCTTTTAAAGAAATTGATTTTGCACTATGTAGGGAAGTTAAAAAGCTAATCTTTCCTTCTTTTAAAGCCTCTCTTAAAGCCAAAACATCTTCTTTGCTTCTTAAAGGTGGCATAAGTTTCGCAGCAGTATTAAAATCTTCACAAGCACTATCATCTTTGATAAGATGATGAATGCTTACAAGTTTTAAATCCTTTTCATCTAATAATACTAAAGAATCTTTCAAACTTAAAAGATCAAAAATAACTTTATTTTTATAAAATTTAGCCAATTCTTTCATTTTAGCTATCTGGCTAGTTTCAGCGATTTTACTCATGCCTATAAGCCCTAGCTCAAAACTCATTTCACAATCATTCATCACTCCATTATCATCAAAATCCTTATCATAACAACGCACAAAAATTGGAGAGTCTTTCATAAAAGCATATTGTGAACTTACTTTTAAAGTATTTGCATCTAAAGAGCTGTCAAGTTCTAGAGCACAAGCACCTTTATTTAAAAGAGTGGCTAAATTTTTAAGCTTGCCGTTTGTATCCTTAACCCGCACACTTGAAAAAATTTGCATCTTTCTTTGAGCTAAATTTTGTAAAAATAAAGCAAAACTTTCTTCATCAAAATCCATGCAATCACGCAAAACTATACTAGAAATTCCTCCTTTTAGACACTCATTTTCCAAAAGCTCTAAATTAGCTAAAGAAAATTTATCGTTTTTTAAACTCACACACAAATCCACAAAAGATGGAAGTAAAGTCATACCTTTAGCATCTAAAATTTCTTCGCCTTTTAAATTAGAACCAATATTGGTAATTTTTCCTTCTTTAATCTCTATATCTTGTAAAGAATTTCCATAAATTTTTGCATTTTTAATTATCATGATTTTTCCTTAATCATTTTGCTTTAATAAATTCTGCGTTGCTTCTTGCACGCTTTTACCCTTAAAAATTGCCACTACTTCATTTACAATAGGTGTATAAATTCCTTTCATTTTTGCTAATTTTTCTATGGCATAAGCAGTTTTTACACCTTCTGCTACTTCATTAAGTTCGGCTAAAATACTATCTAACTTTTGATTTTGCGCCAGTTTTAAACCCACTCTATAATTTCTTGATAAAACACTCGTTGCAGTTAAAAACAAATCCCCTGCTCCACTTAACCCTAAAAAAGTTTCTTCTTTAGCGCCAAAAAATTTACCAAAACGGTGCATTTCTATAAGTCCTCTTGAAATCAATGCTGCTCTTGCATTATTGCCAAGTTTTAACCCATCACTAATCCCACTTGCAATCGCCAAAACATTCTTATAAGCACCACAAATTTCAGCACCACGCACATCATTATCAATATAAGTTTTAATAAAATCAGGGAAAAAACTTGCAAATTTTTTACAAAGCCCTTGATTTATCCCACTAATCATCAAAGCAGTAGGAAGTTTTTGCATTACTTCAGCAGCAAAAGAAGGACCACTTAAAACACAAAAATTTTCTTTTGGTACAAAATCTAAAAAAATTTCATCTAAAAATTGACAACTTTGATCTTCTATGCCTTTTGAAGCAATTAAAATTTTTTGTCCCTTGTTGATAAAATTTTCTTTAAGCCAAGCACGCATTCCTTGAGAACTTAAAGCAAAAATAAGATATTCACATTCTAAAGCTTCTTTTATACTAACAAAATCTTCTAAATCACGCTGATGCAAAGAACTGATAAAGCAATTGTGATTTTCTTTTAAGGCTAGATGTAAAGCACTGCCCCATTTTCCCGCACCAATAACCGCTATACGCATCAACCAAGCTTTGCTTTTAAAATTTCATTTACTTTTGCAGGATTAAAAGCTCCTTTGCCTTCTTTCATTACTTGACCCACAAAAAATCCAAAAAGCTTCTCTTTACCACTTTTATACTCTGCAACCTTATCAGCATTTGCATTTAAAATTTGTTCAATCACCGCTTCTATGGCTGAGTCATCACTTACTTGCTTAAGTCCTAGCTTTTCTATAGCTTCATCAATTTCCATGCTAGTATTTTCAAACACAAAAGCTAAGACATCTTTAGCCGCTTTTGCACTGATAGTGCCATCTTCTATGCGTTTAATTAAAACTCCAAGCTTTTGAGCATCTACGGGAGAATTTTCTATAGTCAATTCTCCTTTTAAAAGTCCCATAAGTTCAGTATTTAACCAATTTACACAAAGCTTAGGATTTAAATTTTGAGAAATAAGACTTTCAAAAAAACGACTCATTTCTAAAGAACTGATTAAAACCTCAGCATCACTTTCTTTTATACCAAGCTCGTCTATAAAGCGTGCTTTCTTCTCATCAGGAAGTTCAGGGATTTTAATATCCAAAAACTCATCTTTTAATAAAACAGGCAATAAATCAGGATCTGGAAAATAGCGATATTCTGCCGCTTCTTCTTTACCACGCATACTTCTTGTAACTAAATTTGTTGTATCAAAAAGTCTGGTTTCTTGAACTACTTCTTGTTCGTAAGTTCCATCTTCCCAAGCCTCACTTTGTCTTTTTACCTCATATTCTATAGCTTTTTGGATAAAACGAAAAGAATTAAGATTTTTAATCTCTACCCTAGTATAAAGTTTTGTATCACCCTTAGGTCTTATACTAACATTTGCATCGCATCTAAAACTTCCTTCTTGCATATTTGCATCTGAAATGTCTAAAAAGCGTATGATAGAATGAAGCTTTTTAAGATAAGCTACTGCCTCATCGCTACTTCTAAGCTCAGGTTCGCTGACAATCTCAAGCAAAGGAGTTCCTGCGCGATTTAAGTCCACTTTAGAAAAATTATTTTCGTGGATATTTTTACCTGCATCTTCTTCTAAGTGTGCTCTTGTAATACCTATGCGTTTATTTTCACCCTTTACATTGATAAAAAGCTCACCCTTTTCTACTATAGGGATATCAAATTGTGAAATTTGATAAGCCTTAGGTAAATCTGGATAAAAATAATTCTTACGATTAAAAACACTTTTTTTATTAATTGTTGCATTGACAGCTTTTCCAAAAGCTATAGCTTTTTTTACAACCTCTTCATTTAAAACAGGCAAAGCTCCTGGTAAGGCCAAACAAGTGGGACAAACATTGGTATTTGGAGCTTCTCCAAAAGAAGTTGCACATGAACAAAAGATTTTTGTTTTAGTATTTAATTGAGTATGAACTTCAAGACCTATAACTACTTCAAACATAAAATTTCCTTGAATTTTTAAATGCTTTATTTTATCTTTTTTTCTTTTAGAAAAGGCTTTAAATATTAGACTTTGATTTGTATTTGTTTAATTTTAAAATTATGAAATTATAAAACAACTATTTTTTCTGATTTTTAAGTTCATAGTTTTCTATAAACAACATAAAAACCAAAAATAAAAGCAGGCTAAAAATAAACCCCAAAACAAGATAAAAATAAGATATAAATTTAAAAAGGAGAAAAAAGGTGCACAAAAGCATTAAAGCTAAAGATGCACCTTTAAAAAATTCTAAAATATAGATCAATGACCTTCCTCAACAACAGTTGCACCCGCTAAATATACATAAGTTAAAATCATAAAAATAAAAGCTTGTAAAAATGCCATAAAAGTTAAAAGCACATAAGCAGGAAGCGGAGCTATATAAGGAACTAAAGCTAAAATTACCATCAAAAATAAATCGTCACCTTTAATATTTCCAAACAAACGGAAGGACAAAGAAACCACACGAGAAAGATGAGAGACTATCTCTATAGGAAACATCAAAGGAGCTAAAAGTTTAATAGGTCCCATGAAATGAGCAAAATACTTTACAAAACCTTGTGCCCTAATACCCTCAAAATGATAATATACAAAAACTATAATAGCCAAGGACAAAGTCAAATTTAAACTTGCAGTTGGAGCGTGAAAACCAGGTATTATACCTATAATATTACTAAAAAACACTATAATCCCCAAAGTTGCAACCAAAGGAAGATATTTTCTTGCACCTTTTTCACTTCCCATGGTATCTCTACCCATAGATAAAACTCCCTCTAAAAAAGCCTCACCTAAATTTTGCATACCGCGTGGAACAAGTTGCATAGAACGAGTAGCCATCATAGCCACTATAACAGCAATTAAAGCTACCAAACCTATGTGAAAAAAATAAGAAAAAGTATGACTTGCATCAAGCAAAGAGCTAAATAAAAATAAATCTTTCATGGTTTCCTCAAAAATTTTATTCTAAACTCGAAATTTTAGCAAAATCTTACTTATATTTTAATGAAAATTTACATCCATTCTAAAACTTGCGAAAGTTCTTTAGCAACAAAACACGTAAGCCCTATATCTTCCAAAGGCTTAGAAGGAACAATGGCATTTTTAAATTTTTGCATTTTAGCTTCTTTTAAACGCGTATCAAGGCTAAAAACCTCTCTAATTTCTCCATTTAAACTAAGCTCCCCTATAAAAATACTATCTTTGCTCAAAGGGCGATTTTTAAAACTTGAAATAATAGCTGCAACCACAGCCAAATCCGCAGCAGTTTCACTTACTTTTACTCCGCCGCTAATATTTACAAATACATCATAATGTCCTAAAGGAATTTCAAGCTTTCTTTCAAGCAAAGCCAAAAGCATATCTAAGCGATTTTTTTCATATCCCGTAGCGCTACGCTTTGGATAAGAACTTTCACACACTAAAGCTTGAACTTCTAAAACCAAAGCACGAGATCCTTCCATCACAACCCCTAAAGCGCTTCCTGAAATAGCCTTTCCACGAGTAAAAAAACGATTTGCCAAATCTTTTGCGCTGATCAAACCTTTAGCAGTCATCTCAAAAATACCTACTTCATTCGTTCCACCAAAACGATTTTTAAAGCCTCTTAAAAGTCTAATTTCTTTAGTGGCATCTCCTTCAAAATAAAGCACCACATCTACCATATGTTCAAGAACCCTAGGTCCTGCTATAGCACCTTCTTTAGTAATGTGCCCTATGATAAAAGTACTGATATTATAAGCCTTGCTAACACGCATAAGTTCAAAAGTAATCTCACGCACCTGAGTGATGCTTCCTGCTGCTGAAGTGATTTTATTTGAATAGAGAGTTTGTATAGAATCAATGATAAGAATGTTATAATCTTTTTTGTGCAATTCTTCTAAAATATTTTCAAGGCAAAGCTCAGTAAGTAAAAATAAATTTGGAGTATTAGCCTCAAGACGATCAGCTCTTAATTTAATCTGAGCTTTACTTTCTTCGCCACTGACATAAAGCACTTTTTTACCCTGTTTAGCTAAATTTGAAGCAATTTTTAACAAAAGCGTAGATTTTCCTACGCCTGGACTTCCACCTATAAGCACTAAAGAACCTTCAACAAGCCCTCCACCTAAAACCAAATCAAGCTCATTATCATCTGTGCTGTATCTTGTAAAATGTTCTAACTCCACATCTTCAATACAAACAGCTTCACTTGTTTTCATACTAACTTGTGTAAGCTCTTTTAAAACTTTAATTTGCTCCGCTTTTAATTCTATAAAACTATCCCAAGCTCCACAATCAGGACATTTTCCAAGCCATTTGCTTTGTTGATTTCCACAAGCTTGGCATTCAAAAAGTGCTTTATTCTTTGCCATTATTCAAAAATAGGATCTAATAAAGTATCTAAATAAGCACTTGCATTAAATTCTTGTAAATCCGTCATTTGCTCACCTACGCCTACATAAAAAATAGGAAGTTCAAGCTCTCTTGCTATGCTAAAAAGCGCACCTCCTTTAGCAGTCCCATCAAGCTTTGTGATAATCACGCCATCAAGTTTTACAAGCTCATTAAAAGCTTTAGCTTGTAAAATTCCAGCATTTCCCTGTGTTCCATCTAAAACTAAAATTTTTCTATGGGGTGCACCTTCTAAAGCCTTGTTTGAAATTCTTACAATTTTTTCAAGCTCATGAGCTAAATTTTTTTGATTTTGCAAACGCCCTGCTGTATCGATAATAACCCTATCAAAATCCTTTGCTTTTGCTTTAGAAATGGTATCAAAAGCAACCGCTGAAGGATCATGCCCTTGCGCAGTTAAAACTATATCTACATCCACTTTTTGCGCCCAAAGTTTTAATTGCTCAATCGCACCTGCTCTAAAAGTATCACACGCTCCTAAAATCACTTTTTGATTTTGGTTTTTATATAAATAAGCAAGTTTGGCAATACTTGTTGTTTTTCCTGCTCCATTTACTCCTAAAATAAGCTCTACAAAAGGTTTTTCTTGATTGATTTCTTTTTTTTCATAAAGAAAATAAGAACCCATAACACGCTTTAAATCTTCTTTTTTTACTTCATTTTGAGGTGGTAAATAATAAACTATCTCTTCAACTATTTCATAACTTACATCTGCTTCAAGCAAAATTTCTTCAAGCAAATCTTTGGTTATCTTTTTATTCTCTCCTTTAACTCCAATAATATTTTCAAGAGTTTTTGTAAGTCCTTTTTTAAAAAAATTAAACATTAAAGTATAGCCTTTTGTATATCGATTTCTAGCATTTCTTCAGGAATAAGCCCTAAATACTGATTAATCAATTTAGAATGCTTGTTGTAAAGAAACATGGTAGGAATTCCATTTACCCCACCTAAAACTTTAGCTAAAAGATAGTTATTTTCACCATTAGAGACTTTATAAGATATTTTATGTTGTTCTATAAATTTTTGAATCTCCTCATTAGACTTATCCTCTAATAAAACTCCAACTATATTAAAATCATTGTTATACTTTTCTTGCAGTTTGTTAAGATGAGGAATTTCCGCAATACAAGGAGTACACCAAGTAGTAAAAAATACAAACAAAGTTGCCTTATTTTCATCGTTGAAATTTAAAACGGCATTTTCTTTTTTTACTGAAATTGATCCTCCATCAATCAAATTAAGTTTAAAATTCATATCATCACTTTGATTTATACTTGCCTCGGTGCTTAAATTTACATCATTTTGCTGTTTTTCTTTATCATTGCTACAAGCAACAAATAAACAAGATATTACCACTAGTAAAAGTATTTTTTTAATCTTCATTATTTATCAATCCTTTATTCTTCTTTATAAAAATGCTAAAATTATAACATATATAAGATAATATTTTTTTAAAGGCATATTAATGGAAAAAACAGATTTTAGGGCATTGCAAAAAATACGCCTTTTCAAACATTCAAAACTAAATTTCAAACAAGATTATAAAATATTTAAAGAATGTCTTAAAATAATAAAACTATTTAAAGCTAAAAATATTTTAATTTTTATTCCTTTGCATTATGAACCAAACTTAATAAAATTTCGCCATATTCTTAATAAAAATTACAAACTTTTTGTTCCATTTATGCAAGATAAAAGTTTAAAAATTGTAAAATTAAGATTGCCTTTTATTAAAAAAAGGTTTGGGGTTTTAGAGCCTATAGATTCTTTTTTTAAAGCAAAAATTGATTTAGCCATTGTGCCTGTAATTGGCGTCGATAAAAATTTAAAAAGAATAGGACATGGGCAAGGTTTTTATGATAGATTTTTTGAAAATTTAAATTACAAACCTCATATAATATTTGTCCAAAGTATAGATGCTTTAAGTCAAAATAATCTAACACAAAAGCATGATATTTCAGGAAAATTATACATAAACCCTTATAAAAAATATTACAAGAAAGAAAGAAAAAATGATAGAATCACTTATCGCATTTATAGCCGCTATAGTCGGACTCGGTATAGGATATTTAGTTGCAAAAAAAATCAATGATGCCAAATATGAAATTTTCGTAGAGCAAGCTAAAGCTAAAGCCAAAGCTATAGAATACGAAGCAGAGCTTATTTTAAAAGATGCAAAAAATTCAATTCTTAATGCAGAATTAGAAGTTAAAAAAAAATATGAAGAAAAAACTCACAAAATTCAAAAAGATTTTAATCAAAAATTTGATGATCTTTCTAAAAAAGAACAAAAACTTCAGCAAGAAGAAGAAAAACTAAAAGAAGATAAAGAATACCTTTGCAAGTCACAAAAACACATTCAAGACTTACAAACTGATGTTGATAAATTAAAAAATAAATATCAAGAAAAACTTGAAGATGTTTTAAAAATTTTAGAACATTCTACAGGACTTACACAAAATGAAGCCAAAGAAATCATTCTTAAAAAAGTAGAAGAAAATTCTCGCGAGCAAATTGCACATATAGTAAGAAAATATGAAGAAGAAGCAAAAAATGAAGCCAAAAGAAAAGCTAATTTCATCATTGCTCAAGCTACCTCTCGTTTTGCAGGTGAATTTGCAGCTGAAAGACTTATCAATGTTATTAACATTAAAAACGATGAACTTAAAGGACGTATCATTGGTAAAGAAGGACGCAATGTTAAAACCTTAGAAATGGTTTTAGGTGTTGATATTATCATCGATGATACACCAGGTGCTATTATAGTAAGTTGTTTTAATCTTTATCGCCGTGCTATTGCTACAAAAGTTATAGAGCTTTTAGTTGAAGATGGCAGAATTCAACCCGCGCGCATAGAAGAAATTCACGAAAAAGTATGCAAAGAATTTGATAGTGCTATTCTAGAAGAAGGCGAAACCATAGTTATGGATCTAGGTTTAAATAAAATACACCCTGAAATTGTAAAACTCATAGGAAAACTCAAATACCGCGCAAGCTATGGACAAAACGCTTTAGCACATTCTTTGGAAGTAGCTCACCTTGCAGGAATCATTGCTGCTGAGTGCGGTGGGGATGAAAACTTAGCACGTCGTGCGGGAATTTTACATGATATAGGAAAAGCATTAACCCATGATTTTGAAGGATCTCATGTGGATTTAGGCGCAGAACTTTGCAAACGCTATAAAGAGCATCCTGTAGTAATCAATGCTATTTACGCACACCATGGACACGAAGAAGCTGCAAGCATAGAATCAGCAGCTGTTTGTGCAGCAGACACTTTAAGTGCTGCACGACCTGGAGCTAGAAGAGAAGTGTTAGAAGCTTTCTTAAAAAGAGTCAGTGAGCTAGAAGATATCGCTAAAAGTAAAGAAGGGATTAAAAATGCCTATGCAATCAATGCCGGAAGAGAAATTCGCGTCATAGCCAATGCTCAGCTTGTTAATGATGATGAAAGTGTACTTTTGGCTAAGGAAATAGCAGCTGAAATTCAAGAAAAAATGCAATATCCTGGCGAAATTAAAGTCAATGTTATACGTGAACTTAGAGCTGTAGAATACGCTAAATAAGGTTTATTATGCAAGATATGATTGATACTTTAATAAAATATGGTTATATTGTTTTATTCTTTTACTCTTTAGGAGGTGGAATGGTTGGAATTTTAGCTGCAGGAGTTTTAAGTTCTCAAGGAAAAATGGATCTTAGTTTTTGCATTACTCTTGCTTTTATTGCTAATACCATAGGTTCAACTTTGCTTTTTATACTTGGAAAATATTATAAAAAAGATATTATGCCTTATTTTAAAAAACACCGACGCAAACTAGCCCTTGCTATGATGAAAACAAAACAACACGGAATTATTTTACTTGTAACTCAAAAATTTATTTATGGTTTAAAAACTTTCATTCCCATAGCTGCAGGTATGGCAAAATATAATTTTATTAAATTTTTTATTATCAATACTCTAGCTAGTTTGGCATGGGCTATTGTTCTAGGTTTTGCTGCTTATACTTTTGGGTATGTTATTGAAGCAATTTTTGATAAACTGAGTTTATATCCTTATACTGCTCCTTTATTTTTATTATTTTTAGCTGGAATAATTTGGTTTTATTTAAGTAAATTTTCCAAAAAATAATGTCTCTATGGAATTCTTTTTTTTACTCTTTTAAAGAATTTCATTATTTATTTTTATCTGTTGTTATTATTTTTATTTTTAATATCCTTTTAGAATATAATAATTTTTTAAACTTTAAAAACCAAAAACATTACTTTATAAGTAAAGCTCTATTAACGCACCAATATATAAAATATAATAAAAAAAATAAAAAATACTGGGTTTTAAAGCTACAAACTGAAAACTTCACTTTTTATACTACAAGTTTTAAGGATTTAAATTTAAGCAAGAATCAACTTTTAAGCCTTAGAATTATCACCCATAATATTAACTTTAAAGACTATCTGAGCAAAAGTTTTTATACACCTTCTTATGATTTTAAAAAATTAAAAGAAAAAGAATACAATCCCATTATATCTTACTTCTTAAATCAACATACAAATGAAAAAATTAAAGAATTTTATGGTGCTTTATTTTTTGCACTGCCCATATCTTTAGAGCTTAGAAACGATGTAAATTACTACGGCATAGCACACCTTATAGCAATTAGCGGTTATCACATAGGCTTACTTTTTAGTTTAGTTTTCTTTATTTTAGCTCCAATTTATAGTTTTTTCCAAAAAAGATATTTTCCTTATAGAAATTTACGTTTAGATTTAAGTATTTTAATTTTTACACTACTTTTAGCTTATGCTTATTTAATAGGGTTTGTCCCTTCTTTTGTGCGCTCCTTGATTATGGCTTTTTGGGTTTTTTATCTATTGTGTAAAAATATAAAAATTATTAATTTCTTTACACTTTTTTGTAGTATTTTATTGTGCATTTCTCTTTACCCTAGACTTTTATTTAGCATTGGATTTTTATTTTCTATTTTAGGTGTTTTTTATATTTTTTTATATATGCATCATTTTACAAATAAATTTAATAATCTTATAAATATTATTTTGCTTAATATTTGGACTTTTTTTGCTATGGTTTTACCTGTGCTTTATTTTTTTCCACTTATAAGCTACCAACAAATTTTAGGTATTATTTTGAGTGGAATTTTTGTAATATTTTATCCTTTAGTATTATTTTTGCATCTTATAAACTATGGAGATTTGCTCGATTTTATCTTAGATGAATTTTTTAAATTTAAAATTTATGGAACTAATATCCATATCCCGTTTTGGATTTTTATAAGTTATCTTATTACTTCTTTAATCTCTGTGCGATTTAAATATCTAGCTTTTCTTTGTATTTTTGCGAATTTTATTCCCTTCATTATGATTGTGATTTAGAAAATAATAGAGTTTAAGCCCAAAAAGATAAATAATCCAAGAAATATAAATCCAAATAAAAAAGAATAAAATAGTAGAAAAAGATCCATAAACACTAGCGTATGTTTTATTATATACCACATAATATACAAATAAATTTTTTCCTATATACCAAATAGCACCCGCTCCAAAAGATACTAAAGCTAAACTTTTAAGAGTTCCCTTATGAACAGAACTTGAATAAGATATAAAAAATAAACCCCAAATAATTACAAAGGGTAAAATTTCAAAAAAATTAAACCCTATTTTATAATCATCTAAAGTTTGTTGGATAAAACCTGAAATATAAAAACTAAGCCCAAGCCCTAAAGGAACAAGAGTCAAAAGAGTCCAATAAGAACTAATGCTTTGCCAAAGTCCTTTAGGTTCATTTTTAGTAATGCGATTGATTACAAAATCATAGCCTGAAAAAAAAGCTAAAGAAGTAAATGCCATAGCAATAAGACCTACAATACCCAAATTTACACTATTTTTTAAAAAAGTATCAATGTAAGTAGCAACAATATCTTGTTGCGTTGGTATTAAAAAAGCAAAAATTACTTGCTTTGCTTTTTCATAATAAGCTTTAAAACTGGAAATTTGCGTAAAAACAGAAAAACATACAAATAAAATAGGTATTAAAGATAATACAGTATAAAAACTAAGCGCTGCTGCATAATTTAAAATTTCCTTATCGCGCAAATTTAGCAAAATAGTAAAAAAATTTTTCACCTTCTAAAGTCCCATTTTAAAAGGATTTAATATATTATTTGGATCAAAAACTTTTTTAATATTTCTCATTAAATTCATTTCGGCTTCAGAAAAAGCTAAATTCATAAAAGGTGCTTTAGAGAGTCCGATACCATGCTCTCCGCTTAAAGTTCCTCCAAGTTTCACTGTTAATTTAAAAATCTCTTCTACAGCTTCGTAGCCTTTTTTCACCTGCTCTTTATCATTTTTATCAGGAATCATAACATTAGTATGCACATTTCCATCCCCTGTATGCCCAAAACAAGGAATTTTAAAACCATATCTTTTAGAAATCTCATCTATACCTTCAAGCAAAGCAGGTAGTTTAGAACGCGGAACTGTAATATCTTCATTAAGTTTTAAAGCCCCATACATGGCAATACTTTGAGAACAATTCCTTCTAGCAAACCAAATATCTGCGGCTTCTTGTTCATCTTTTGCTATTTTAAATTCACTAGCTCCAGCTTCTAAAAAATAATATTCTAAATTTCTTAAATCCTCATCAATAGCTTCTTTAACATTACCATCCACATCAGCAATCAAAATAGCACCCGCTTCTATAGGCAAACCTTTATTAAATTTACTCTCAACCGCTCTAATGCTAAGATTGTCTAAAAATTCCATAGATACAGGACTTACACCGCTAGCAAGACTTTTGTAAACCGCATTCATAGCACTTTTTACACTTGGAAAAATAGCAAAAGCAGTTTTTTTGAATTTAGGTAAAGGTATTAATTTTAAAGTAAGCTCACTTAAAACTGCCAAAGAACCTTCACTAGCGATTAAAATTCCTGCCAAATTATAACCTGCTACATCTTTAATAGTGCGTTTTCCTGCACGAATGATTTCTCCGCTAGGCAAAACAGCCCTTAAAGCCATCACGTAATCTTTTGTAATGCCATATTTTGCAGCTCTCATTCCCCCAGCATTTTCGCTTACATTACCCCCTAAGCTAGAATACTCCATGCTAGCAGGATCAGGCGGATAAAAAAGTCCGTATTTAGCCACTTCTTTTTGTAAATGTATATTAATAACCCCAGGTTGCACAACAGCCACTAAATTTTCAAGATCAATTTCCAAAATTTTATTCATATGCTTTTCAAAAGCAAGCACCACCCCGCCATTAACAGCTAAAGCTCCTCCTGTAAAACCAGATCCTGAGCCTCGTGGTATGACTATGATATTATTTTCATTGCAAAATTTTAAAATTTGAGCAATATCTTCTTCATGTCTTGGAAAAAGAACCCCATCGGGTAAATAATGTTTTTTTGTCGCATCATAGCTATAAGCTCTTTTGTGAATTTCATCAAAATAAGCGTTTTCTTCTCCTAAAAATCGTTTAAAATATTGTTCAAATTCTTTTTTCATGTTTATTGCACCTTAGGAAGATTAATCAAAGCATCATAATACCTATAATAATTTCCTATTTCTTGAGAGTTAAAATCAAAAAAATTACTTTTATATCCACCTATACGAGAATAAAAAGGAACCTGAACGCTAGTTGGCTTGCTTATAGGCACTTCATAAAGCTTATTAAAATCTTGACAATCTACAACTTCTGCTTGATTTTCCAAAGCCACAACCAAAATGCCAACCGCATTATCATCACAAAATTGCCTAAAATCTGAACGCTTAGGAGAAAGAGTGGCCGTTCTAATTAATTGTGCTCCAAAAATGTCAATATGGGTAAAATATATCTGCGGAAATTCTCTAACAAGTTCATTATAAGTTTGTTCATCAGGAGCAATTACCAATCCTCTATCATAAAGAAAATTTAAAACAACCTCATCACCTACTTTAGGTAAAACATTTGGCAAAGGCAAAGCATCTTGCTTAAGAGCTGAAAAAACGCTAAATTCTAATTTTGCCAAACCATTTTTTTTATCTATAACACTTGCTCTAGCGATGATACTTTGCGAATTGCTAAAATGTTGTACTACTACGCCACTTGAATAAAGTTTTATATCATCACTATCTTTAATATAACCATAAATATCATCAACTTTTACAAGTTCACTTTTTATAGGTTTTAAATCAAATCCAACCGCAAAGAGGCTAAGGTTTAAAGCTAAAAAACACACTATAGTTTTAAACAAATTTGCTCCTTAAATAAAAATTTATAGAATTATAATCCTTTTTTGTTAAGCAATTGTAAGAAAAATAAAGTAAAATATAGCTTTCAAATTTCAAAATTCTTTTAAAAATTAAGGTTATCTCATGAAAAAATTATTGCTTTTATTTATTTTTGTTGTTCAAAGTTTTGCAGCTTTAAGTGTTGAAGAGCTAACTTGGGATAATGGAGATACCTTACTTAAATTCTTACAAAGAAATTCCATACCTATGTCGCTTTATTATGGACTTGATAGAGAAGATCAAGAGCTTGCTTCTGATATAGCCTACAAAATAAAATATCAAGTTTTAAAAGATGAAAACAACAACATAGAACAAGTTTTAATTCCAATTAGTGATGATTTACAAATTCATATCTATAAAGATAAAGGTGGACAATACACTCTTGCTTTTACTCCTGTATCTTATCAAAAAGAAGATAGAATTTTACATTTAACCATTAAAAGCTCTGCTTATCAAGATGTCTATGAAGAAAGTGGTAGCAGCACTTTAGCTCGTGCTATGGTTCGTGCTTTTCGAGGAAGTATAAATTTTCGCAATATCCAAAAAGGTGATGAAGTAACCCTATATTATGAACAAAAAAGACGCATGGGTAAACTTTGGGGTGATATAAATATAAAAATGGCAATGGTAGAAATCAATAAAAGCGCAAGAGAAGTCTTTTCTTATAATGATATATTCTATGATCGTGATGGCAAAGAATTGGAATCTTTTTTGCTTACAAAACCTGTGAATTACACTAGAATTTCCTCTCCTTTTACAACAGCAAGATATCATCCTATATTAAAACGCTATCGCGCCCATCTTGGTATAGACTATGCTGCACCTACCGGAACCCCCGTGAAAAGTGCTGGCAAAGGAGTAGTAACCTTTATAGGCACAAAAGGTGGTTATGGAAATGTAATTCAAATCAAGCATGACTCAGGTTATATGACTTTATATGCTCATCTTAGTCGTTTTGCAAAAATTAAAAACGGACAAAAGGTAAATCAAGGACAAGTAATTGCATATGTTGGTTCAACTGGTATGAGCACAGGTCCTCATTTGCATTTTGGAGTATACTTAAATAATAGAGCTATAAATCCTGCATCTGTTGTAAAAATCGCCAAATCAGAACTTAGTGGAAAAGCGAAAGAGAATTTTAAACATATCATAGCTGGATACGAGCAGGTTGTTAAAGAAGCCCTAGCTTCAAATCAACCTAATCCTCCAAAAGAAGAAGATTTTGAAAACTATATAGAATTTTAATTACTCAACAACGCTTTATCTTTTGCATTGATTAAAGAATTTAGAAGAGTTGCAAGCTCTTCTTTTTCTTTTTCATTAATTTCACAAAAATCTGCATTAATCAATTGTTTCACCAAAGCTTCATTTAACAAATCCCCATCGCCAAATTCTCTAGCTTTTTGAATGATTTTTAACACTCTTAAATCTTTTCTTTCGTACATTTTAATCCTTTAAATAAACCACACTCACAAAACGCTTAGTCGTTTTATCTCGACGATAAGAAAAAAAACTCTCATCATCAAAGCTACAAATTCCACAATCTTTAATATTTTCAATGCCTAAATTTTGCGCTTGAAATTTTACTAAAGCTTTTAAATCAAGTTTATCGTCTTGAACAAATTCTTTAAATTCTTTTTTAGCAAATTCTAAAATTTCTCCATCTATTTCATAATTTTTAGCACAAATTCCAGGCAGGATAAAAAGATGAAATTTATTTTTATCTAAATGTGAATTTTGCATAGCAATTTGATCAACGCATTCTTTTAGGATATTTTCAAAGCTTCCTTTTCTACCTGAATGCAAAGCTGCTATAATGCCACTTTCATGATATAAAATTAAAGGCAAACAATCCGCACTTAAAACACAAAGAGCAGTATTTTTTTCCTTGCTTATAAGCCCATCACAACTGAGATTTTTTAAATTTTTATCATAAATAATAACTTTATGAGAGTGAATTTGATCCATAAAAACACATTTTTCAATGTCTTTAAAACCTAAATGAGAAAATAAATTCTCATTATGAATTTTAGCCCTAAAAACATTATAATCCTTATCAAAAGCACAAAAAATACCGACTTTATCATTTTCTAATAAAGATAAGAAATTCTTTCCACTTCTTCCCATGATAATCCTTTGTTTCTACCTTGTAATTGTGCATAAATATAACGAGCAAGCAAATCACTTTCTATGTTGATTTTTCTACCTACTTGATAGTCTTTAAAAAGCGTTTCTTTAAAGGTAATAGGAATAATAGTAAGTCTAATACCATTTTTTAAAATTTCATTGATAGTAAGACTTACCCCATCAACGCCTATACTCCCTTTTGCTGCCATAAATTTCATAGCTTCTTTGGGTAAAGATATATGAAAATCTACTCCATTTTCATCTTTTTGAATCTTTTCAAGCGTGCCGATAAAATCAATATGTCCTTGCATAAGATGTCCATCGATTCTATCACCATACCTTAAAGCAGGTTCTATATGAACTTTATCTTTTAAATTTTCTATAGCTATGTGAGTGCGACTTTCACGAGAAAGTTCCACTTCAAAACTCCCTTCATAAAGTTTTGTCACACTCAAACAAGCTCCATTTATGGCTATACTATCGCCAAGATTTGGGCGATATTTTGCTTTTAAGCTTAAAGTATTGTTTTGATAAGATTGAACTTTAGCAATTTCTCTTATGAGTCCATTAAACATTTTTTACCTTAAAAAATCTTATTTAATAATTTATTCACCGCTTTATCTACTTTATCACCTGTACTTTTAGCACCATCACTCACACCGCCACCTACTACATTTTTAATAGAATTTAATACACTTCCTGCATTTAAATTTACTTTAGGATTTTCCGTAGTTCCTGTAATACTTCCTTTAAAATTGGCTCTATCGAGTTTAATATCAAAAGGCAAATTTAAAGCCCCGCTTTTAGAATTTAAAGCTCCTGATTGTACTAAAATATAAGAACGATCTGCTTGCATATTAAGATCAAGTTTGATATTTTCTTTTTTAATCAAAGCTTTAGCATTAACAGTGCGATAAACATCATTTGTAATGTCTTTTAGCGTTAAAATTTTTAAAGCATTGGTAATAAGATTTGGTTTTAATTTACCCTCTTTCATATCCAAATCAACCTCGCCTTCTTCGCTTAAAAGATTGTAATTTGCCTTCACATCTGCCTTGCCTTGATAAACATCCATAAAGTCCAAACCTTGAGCTAGACTACTTAAATCCACTCCATTTAAATCAGCAAGCAAAAGGTTATCTTTAAGTGTGCTTTGAAGCTTCCCTTCAAATAAATTTGGGCTATTTACAACAAAATTTAAACTCTTATCAAAACCTACTTTTCCATTAAATTCTGCCTTACCTTTAAGTTTTCTATCCAACAAAAAGCCTAGTTTTGAAAAATCATTTATCTTTAGATTAAAATCCGAATTTAAAAGCATTTTGCTTATATCAAAACTTCCTTGTAGTTTTGTAAGATCAGCTAAAGATGAATTTAAAACAGAATCAAATTGAGCAATATTGTTTTTAAAATTAATTTTGGTATTTAAATCATAACTTGTATTGTTTGGAAAATTTTTATTTAAAATTTTACTTAAAGTTGCAGCATTTAAAATACCTTTAGCTTCTAAATTTGCTTTACCATTAAGGTTGTTAAAATCGATATTATCTAAATTAACTTTTGCATTAACAATCCCACTGGCATAATTTGGCATACCCGCTATAACAAAAAGTTTAGATAAATCAAGTTTATCAATGTTTAAATCGAGTTTTTTACCATTTGAGTCAGCCTTGATTACACCATCTGCCAAATTTGCATTTGCATTTAAATTTTGTATTTGAGTGCCTATAATATGAGCTTTTGCAGTAAGATCTGCCTTACCTTGTAATTTTTGTCCTGCTATAGCACTAAACTGAGACAAGTCATCAATAAAAGCGTTTAAATCTGTATTTAATTCACTATTTTTTAAATTATAAGTTCCTTGAAGTTTTTTAATATTAAGCAAATTTGAAGCAAGTAAAGCATTATAAGAAATATTGCTATTTTTTGCATTTGCTTTAGCATCAAGACTAAAAATTGTATTTGGAAGTTCTATTTTGGCTATTTTTTTAAGCTCATTGGTGTTAATCTTTGCATTGTTTATTTTTGCTTCAAGATCGAAATTAGAAAAATCTAAATCCGCATTTAGAAGTTTAGCATTTAAATTTCCAGAAACCAAAGCTCCATATCCTGCAAGAGCTAATAATTTTTCCAAACTTGCTTCATTAATATCTGCAAAAATTTTATTATTTTTCAAGCTTGCCTTTACCTCTCCACCAAATCCGATAACTTGAGCATTTAAACTTGATAAGGCATTGTTTACAACACTTGTTTGACCTATCACATCCAAACTACCATTTAGTCTAGTTTTTGTAAGTTTTTCAAGCTTTGCAAGAGAAGGAATACTTAAATTAAAATCAGTACTTAAAGCATTCTTGCTAATATCATAAAGAGTTTTTTGGGTTTGTAAGTTAAGATAATCATTGTAAATTTTACTTACAGCATAAATCTTATCTTCTTTAACATTGGCCAAAATTTCTGCTTTAGGATTAGAATTTAAAGGTAAGTCTAAAGAAAAATCTTTTTTTATCGCCTCATAGTTTATATAACTTGTATCAAGTTTTATGATAATATTTCCATCAGGTTTTAAATTCTGTGCTGAAATTTTTGCTTGAGCATTTAAAAAACCTTTAGCGTAACTAGGGTAAGATAAAAGATGAAGTATTTCTTCTACCTTAAGATTTTGCGCATCTAAATTTAAAGCAATAGGATTGTAATTATACATTCTTGCGTTTAAAAGTACATTTGAACCTAATAAATAACCTTTTCCATCTAAAGTAAAATCACTTGCTTTACCTTGAATCTTACCGCCAAAAGAAAGGTTTTGATTTAAATTTAAACCTAAATTTTTAGCATAATTTTGATTTAAAGAAATAAGATAGTCAAAATCAAATCCAAACTTAAAAGGACTCAAAGCTCCCTTGAGATTGAAATCTGCCATATTTGCGATATTTGCTTGCAGTTCAAGACTTGAAAAACGCAAAGTAAAATGCGTGATATTTACATCTAATCCCGCACCTTCTTTGATCTTTTTTTGCGCTATATTTACCACTATATTATTACCAAAACTTGTGAAAAGTATGGTATAAATAGCAATTAAAAGCACAACAACAAAAGCTATAACTCCATAAAAAATCTTTTTCATTTTTATCCTTTTAGTTTATTTTATAAAATAACTTTAGTCAATTTAACTAAAGTTTTATAAATATTTTTACTTAAAGTATTGACAAAATTCATTTTTTATAGTATGATTTTATCACTCTAAATAAAAGAGTGCTAAAATCAATATTTTTAAGGATGGACAAAAATGAATTTTCAACCTTTAGGAAAGCGTGTTCTAGTTAAACGCGTTGAAGAAACCAAAACAACAGCTTCTGGCATAATTATACCAGATAATGCTAAAGAAAAGCCTTTAATGGGTGAAGTAGTGGCAGTAAGTAAAGAAATCACTGATATTGTAAATGGTGATAAAATCGTGTTTGCTAAATACGGTGGAACAGAAATTAAACTTGATAATAATGAATATTTGGTTTTAAATTTAGATGATATCTTAGGAATTTTAAAATAATTTATAAAAAAGGATAAAAAATGGCAAAAGAAATTATTTTTTCAGATGAAGCAAGAAATAAACTTTATGAGGGCGTTAAAAAACTTAATGACACGGTAAAAGTAACTATGGGACCAAGAGGACGTAATGTTTTAATCCAAAAAAGCTTTGGCGCTCCAAGCATTACTAAAGATGGCGTAAGTGTTGCTAAAGAAGTAGAACTTAAAGACAGTCTTGAAAATATGGGTGCTTCACTTGTAAGAGAAGTAGCAAGCAAAACAGCTGATCAAGCAGGGGATGGAACAACTACTGCAACGGTTTTAGCTCATGCAATTTTCAAAGAAGGTTTAAGAAATATCACAGCAGGTGCAAATCCTATTGAAGTAAAACGCGGTATGGATAAGGCTTGCGAAGCTATAGTAGGTGAACTTAAAAAACTTTCTCGCGAAGTAAAAGATAAAAAAGAAATTGCACAAGTTGCTACAATCTCAGCCAACTCTGATGAAAAAATCGGAAATTTAATCGCTGATGCTATGGAAAAAGTAGGCAAAGATGGTGTTATCACTGTTGAAGAGGCAAAATCAATCAATGATGAATTAAATGTAGTTGAAGGTATGCAATTTGACAGAGGTTATTTAAGCCCTTATTTTATCACTAATGCAGAAAAAATGACCGTAGAGCTTTCAAGCCCTTATATCCTGCTTTTTGATAAAAAAATTGCAAATTTAAAAGATTTATTACCGGTTTTAGAACAAATTCAAAAAACAGGCAAACCACTTTTAATTATCGCTGAAGATATTGAAGGTGAAGCGCTTGCAACTTTAGTTGTAAATAAACTTCGCGGTGTTCTTAATATTTCAGCCGTAAAAGCTCCAGGTTTTGGCGATAGAAGAAAAGCTATGCTTGAAGATATAGCAATTTTAACAGGCGGAGAAGTGATTTCTGAAGAACTTGGAAGAACTCTTGAAAGTGCGACCATACAAGATCTTGGACAAGCTTCTAGCGTAATCATCGATAAAGACAATACAACCATAGTAAATGGCGCAGGTGAAAAAGCAAATATCGATGCAAGAGTAAATCAAATCAAAGCACAAATTGCTGAAACAACTTCAGATTATGACAGAGAAAAATTGCAAGAAAGACTTGCAAAATTAAGTGGCGGTGTTGCAGTTATTAAAGTAGGTGCAGCAACTGAAACTGAAATGAAAGAGAAAAAAGATCGTGTTGATGATGCTTTAAGTGCTACTAAAGCAGCAGTGGAAGAAGGTATAGTAATCGGTGGTGGTGCAGCACTTATCAAAGCAAAAGCTAAAATCAAACTTGATCTACAAGGTGATGAAGCAATCGGCGCAGCTATCGTTGAAAGAGCTTTAAGAGCACCTTTAAGACAAATTGCTGAAAATGCAGGCTTTGATGCAGGTGTGGTTGTAAATAGCGTAGAAAATGCTAAAGATGAAAACACAGGATTTGATGCTGCAAAAGGTGAATATGTTAATATGCTTGAAAGTGGAATTATTGACCCTGTTAAAGTAGAAAGAGTAGCTTTACTCAATGCAGTTTCTGTAGCTAGTATGCTTTTAACTACTGAAGCAACAATTAGTGAAATTAAAGAAGATAAACCTGCTATGCCAGATATGAGCGGTATGGGAGGAATGGGTGGCATGGGCGGAATGATGTAATGTCCTACCCACCTCTTATCAGCAAGGAAAATCCTTGCTGATTACCAATTTAATTTAAAAACACTCCCTTGATTTTCTACAGATTCACAAATAATTTTAATATCATTATCATCACAAACTTTTTTTACTAAAGAAAGTCCTATACCAAATCCTCCTTGATCGGTATTAAATCTTGTATATCTATCAAAAATTTGATTTAAATTGGACTTTGAAATTCCACAACCTGTATCCGCAATACTTAAAAAATTGGCTTTCAAAATTATAGAAATTACTCCACCTTTTTTATTGTATTTAATAGCATTGCTTATAAGATTATCAATCAATTTAGAAATTTGATTTTTAGGGGCAAAAATATTTGCTTGATTTAAATCAAGCTTTAGTGTAATTTTTTTTTGCTCAAAAAATACTTTAAAATATTCCAATCTTTCTTCAAGTAGCATTCTTAAATCAAATTTTTGTTTTTCTGTTTCTAAGGTATTAGGAAAATTATAAAAAACAAGATCAGAATACACTTGAGACAAACTTTTTGCAGCAAGCTTAATCCTTGTAAATTTAGCATTATCTCCTAAATTTTGATGATCAAGTTGTTCTATACTCATCAAAATAATACTTAATGGGGTATTGAGTTCATGAGTTGAATCTTTAATAAAACGATTTAGTGTGCTGATTTTATCCTCTAAAGGCTTTAGAGCAATTTTTACTAGAATATAAGATATTAAGCCCAATATGAAAAAAGCCATAATAGCAAAACCAAAAACTTTCGTTCTAATCCAAAAAAGATCTTTACCAACATCTTCACCCTGTATTAAAATTTGCAAACCATCGTTAGTATTTACTTCTTCATTGCTAGCATGTCTTAAAAAATAATGATCTGCACTCATAGGAGCAAGAAAAAAAACCTTATTATCACAAATACCTCTACCTTTAAGCTCTATCTTTGCCTTTCTTAAATCAAAATCTATATTACTAAAAACAATCTTTTTAGCATCAAATATAGCAAATTTTAATGCTGTGCTTTGAGCAATATTTTTTGCACTTATATCTATAGGGGTAAAACGAGAATTTAAGATGCTTATAACAATATTTCTATGATTTTCTCTCAAAGTGGCACCCTTTAAAACAACCAATTCTTCATATAATTTTTGATACCATAATGCAAAAAAAATAGTTAAAAAAATACCTGTAGTTGTTAGATAGATTAATAAAATTTGCCTAATGACTTTTTTAGCCATAGCAATATCCCCTGCCTCTTTGATTTATAATTTTTTCTTTTCCTAAAATTTTACGTAAATTTTTCACATAAGCCCTTAAACTTAGCTCACTAGGCTCTTCATCATAATCCCAGAGTTCTTCAAAAATTCTCTCTGTGCTTAAAAAGTTGTTTTTATTTTTAAGCAATAAAGACAAAAGCTTAATTTCTTTACTCGGTAAAGTCAAGGCTTTATTATTATAGTAAAGAATTTGTGTAGTAAATTCAAATCTAAATCCATCCCCTAAATCTTCAAAATCTTCATTTTTATGTGAAAAAGCTCTTTTAAGCAAAGCTTTAACCCTAATAGATAGCTCAGCAAGTTCAAAAGGTTTTTTTATATAATCGTCACAACCTGCATCAAAACCTTGTTTTAAATCGTTTGTTGTGTTTAAAGAAGTCATGAAAATTGCTGGGGTTTGCTTTCCGCTTTTTCTTAATTCTTTAAGCAATGAAAATCCATCTCCTAAAGGAACTTTTACATCTAAAATCCAAAGATCAAAATATCTTTCATAAGCTATATCTAAAGCTTCTTGCGCATTATTGCATAAAAATACTTCATATCCTTCATCATTTAAAAACTCTTCAATGATCTCACTCAAACTCAAATCATCTTCTAAAAGTAAAATTTTAACAGCCATAATTTAAATCTTTCTAACTTCAAATCTCTTAAAATATATATCATTGTATCAAAATTCTTATCAATTATTTAATAAAATTTCATTTTTATTTAATTTATTTTTATCTATAATCCTTTTATATAAATAAATTTTTCCTTAAGGAGTTAAAATGCTTCCAAAATGGGATAATAGCTATAGTGTGCACAATGCTAAAATTGACGAGCAACATAAAAAGCTTTTTGAACTTGCTGCAAAAGTTGAAGTTGTATCAGATAGATCTGTAAGTAAAAATGAAGTCAAAGAACTTTTGGCTGAATTTTTTAATTATATGAAAGATCACTTTAATGATGAAGAAAAATACATGCAGCTAATAGGCTATCCAAATTTAGAAGAACATCGAAAAATACATAAAGAAATCATCCAAACCATGATTAATTTAATCAAAGATATCAAATCAACCAATGATCTTAAAGAAAAACTTTATATAGTGGCTAAAAAGTGGCTTTTAGAACACATACTATACGAAGACATGAAAGTTGAAAAATGGAGAAGTTCTTCTTTGTCTACAGATGATGGCAGTGATATTAGCTTTGAAGCAGCAGAAGATGAAGATAATGAGCATCCACAATTTTATCTTTATACCTGTAATTGTCCTGGTAAAATTCACGATGTTCCTTATAATATTCATCAAAAAATAGAACTACAAGGTCACAAATTTACCTGCAAAACTTGTAAGCAAATTATAAAATTTTACAAAAAACATTCTTAAGGAGGATAAAATGAAACACAATGTAAAAACTTATTCTTTTAGAATGCCTTTAGAGCTTAAGGAGCGTTTGGATAATTTAAGTAAAAATCTTTCTAAGCCAAAATCAGCTATAGTAAAAGAAGCTATAGAAGCTTATCTTAATGAAGTTGAAGATTTTTCTTTTGCTGTTAATGCCCTAGAAGAACTTAAAGATGGGGATTATCAAAAGGCAAGTAAAAAAATAGATAAAATTGTCAAAAATCTTCAAGAAGATTCTAATGATAACGAACTTGGTGATTTTGATTTTGCTATTGAAGCTTTAGAAGAACTTAAAGATGGGGATTATCAAAAGGCAAGTAAAAAAATAGATAAAATTGTCAAAAATCTTAAACAAACAAAATAAAAACTTTATCACAATTTTTTGTGATAAAGACTTATTAATTTTTTATGTTAAAATACATTTACGAATATTAAAAATGGAGTTAAAAAGTGGCTCCGGATGTAGGATTCGAACCTACGACCAATCGGTTAACAGCCGACTACTCTACCGCTGAGCTAATCCGGAATATTTAAAAGTAAAATGTAATTATAGTGAAATTAAAAAACTTTGTCAAGGGTTTTTACACAAAAATGCATTTTTTATACAAAAAATTAATTTACTCCTTAACAATAACACTTTTTAAATTTCTAAAATAAAACAAATTTACCCCATCTTCATATAAATAATCAAGCTTCATTCCATGTGTTTCTAAAATAGTATTTACAATATAAAGCCCTAATCCAAAACTTGATTTTTGTTTTGATCCTTGAGTAAAAGCTTGAGTATAATATTCTAAAGTATTGTTAAGCTCAGGACCACGATTTTTAAAACAAATATAATCGTCTATAATATCAATTTGCACAAACCCATCTTCAGAATGTTTAATACCATTATCTATCATATTTTTAATCGCTGTAGTAAAAAGTTTAAAATCCACATTTACAAAAAAACTTTCTTCCATAAAAATACGTATATTGCTATCATCTCGCATTGCAATTTCTTTGGCTTCATCTAAAACATCTAAAATATTGTATTTTTTTCTATTTATAAAAGCAGCCCCTGAAGTAATTTGCTCAATAGCAGCGAATTCATTAATTAAAATTTCAAGTCTAGTAAAAACCCCATTTAAGCGCTCTTTATATTTATTATCTTCTATCATTTCTAACGTTAAGAGCCCTTTAGTAATAGGAGTTTTGAGTTCATGCATAATATTTCTTAAAAAAAACTGACGAGATTGGTTTAGCTTTCGAATTTGAACAATGGCTTGATAAAAAGCTTCACTTACTTGTGAAATTTCATCCACCCCAGTGCTTACATCTTCTATATCACTAAGCTTTCCTTGGGCAAATTTATCAATTTGTTTTTTAAGTCTTTTGAGTGGTTTTAATTTTTTAAATATATAAATATAAAGCAATACAAGAATACAAATCATAGCTACAGCTATAGCTTTGATAATAAAATACCTATAGGTTTGATAATCTTGATCTTTATAAAGATAAACCTTTCCATCATAAATAATATTTAAATACACCTGTCTATTATAAGAAATAATCTCGATTAAGCCATTATTAACCTCAACCCTAGCTAAAACATCACCTCTAAAAAGAATTTTACGGATCTGCTTTGCTTCTGTTATCTCATCCATTTTATTATAATTTTTTGTCTGCTCTTCAAATTCTTTTTCGCTGATAACTCCTGCAAAATTTAAGAGTCTTGCATTAGCTATTAAAGAATATTTTGTATTTAATTCTCTAGTATAATTTTGCTGATCGTATTCTATAAGCCACAAAAAGCCTAGTATAACACTAACCCCAGCAAAAATAAAAATAAAAGTTATAGTATAAAAAATCGAAGATTTATTCATTGAGTAAGCTTATAACCTATTCCACGTATAGAGTGAATATATTTTGGAGTTTTTGGATCATCTCCCATCTTTTGACGAATTCTACTAATAATAACGTCTATACTTTTATTGCTAGAATCCTCACTAATAGAAGAACAATTATAAACAAGCTCTTCACGACTTACCACTCCACCCTCTTTTTTAATCAAATAGCTTAAAATATCAAATTCAGCATTAGTTAAAGTAAGCTCTTGTCCTTTCATGGTAATAATATGCTTATATTGATCATAAACAAGATCTTTTACACTTTTTGCTATGGCGCTTTTTGTATTTGAAATACGTCTTAAATGACTTTTAATACGTGCTTGTAATTCTTTTGGATTATAAGGTTTTGGTAGGTAATCATCTGCTCCAAGCTCTAAAGCATTAACCTTATCTGTAATATCATGTCTTGCACTTGAAATAATAATAGGCGTATCATACTTTTTACGAATTTCTTCACACACTTCAAGCCCATCAAGCCCTGGCAAAGAAAGGTCTAAAATGATAAGCTGATACTCTTTTAATGCGAGCTTAGAAAGACCTATATAAGGCTCATGAGCTATATCAACTTTCATATCAAATTTTTCCAAATATTCAGCTGTAATTTCTGCTAATTCTAAATCGTCTTCTATCATAAGAATATTTGTCATAGTTTTCCTTTATTTTAAACTTAATTTTAATTTTAAACTAAAATTTATAACGAAAGGAAAATCCTTCCTTTATTTTTATTTAAGCACAAGCAAAGTCGCAAAACCATTGCGGTATACCCAAACTTTAGTAAATTCTTTTTTACTAACTTGTTTTAAGGCTTGTTCTAAATCTTTTAAATTTTTAATTTCACTTTGTCCAACACCTATGATAATATCACCCTCTTGGAAACCAGAATTTTTTCCTTTGCTCTTTTCTTTAACACTATCAACCAAAACACCATTAACATCTTTTGGAATTTGCAAACGATCCTTAAGTCTTGGATCTAAATTTCTCAAACTCAAACCATCAATCAAATCGCTTTGTACGCCTTTAGGATTTTCTTTTTCACCTTTAAGAGTAAAACTTGCTTGCTTATTTTCTCCATCTCTTTCGTAACTTAATGAAATTTTTTGACCAATCTCTAAAGTTCCTATATAATTTTTAAGATCAATAGGACTTTTTATAACCTTATCATTAACTTTAGTAACTAAATCTCCACGCTTAAGCCCTGCTTCATCAGCACTTGAACCTTTTTGAACATCAGTAATTAAAGCTCCTTCTTGATTTTTGTAAGCTTTTTTAGTATCACCTTGCAAAGCTGAAATAGTCACACCTAAAAATCCTCTATCAATCTTGCCTTTTTCAATAAGTTTTTTAGCTATATCTTTAACCATATTTGAAGGTATAGCAAAACCTATGCCGTTGTTTCCACCTCCGCGAGAAAGAATAGCTGAATTAATACCTACTAAATATCCACGACTATCCACCAAAGCTCCACCTGAATTTCCTGGATTGATAGAAGCATCTGTTTGTATAAAATTTTCATATTGATTTAAACCTATATTGTCTTTATTTAAAGCAGATATTATCCCACTTGTAACACTAAAACCGACTCCAAAAGGATTTCCAAGTGCAAAAACAACATCTCCTTCCATTAAATCATCAGAATTTGTGAAAGTAATAGCTGAAAGATTATTAGCCTCTATTTTTATAACAGCCAAATCTGTTTTTGGATCTTTACCTATAAGTTTTGCTTTATATTCTGTATCACTTCCTGGTAAATTTACTGTAATCGTATCAGCATCATCTACAACGTGATTATTTGTTACTATATAGCCATCTTTTGAAATAATCACCCCTGATCCCAAAGAACTCACTACTTCTTTATCATTTTTTCCTTTTCTTTGAGGAAAATCAAAATCAAAAAATTGTTTAAAATAAGGATCATTAAAAAAATCATCCAAAGGACTTGGACGATTCGCTCTTGTAATAGTTTTTGAGGTAGAAATATTAACCACTGATTTTTTTGCATCTTTAATAGAATCATGATAAGAAAGCACTACATTTCCAGCAGCAGGATTTACACGATTAGCCGTTGTAGTTGATTCGTTAAAATTAATACTTGCGGCAAATAAAGCACTCGCTAAACTTAATGATAAAAAAATCTTTTTCATTTCATTTCCTTTTGTTCTTAAAGATAAATTATCTCGTAAAATATTTTACTGTCTTCATAGTATAAAACCGAAAATTTACAAAATTGTAAATAAAACCTTGAGTGATAAAAATTTATAAAACTTGATTGACTTAGGCTAAAGTTTATGTTATAATTTAATCCTTTATATAATCAAGTAAAAATTTTTAAGGAAATATAACATGAATAGTTTATACGAAACTCTTGGAGTTAGCAAAAACGCTAGTGCAGATGAAATAAAAAAAGCTTACCGTCGCCTAGCTAGAAAATACCATCCTGATATCAACAAAGAAAAAGGTGCGGAAGAAAAATTTAAAGAAATTAATGCTGCTTATGAAATTTTAAGTGACGAAAAAAAACGAGCTCAGTATGACCAATACGGCGATTCTATGTTTGGTGGACAAAGTTTTCATGATTTTTCAAGAAATACTGGTGGGGTAAATTTAGACGATATTTTAAAAGATCTCTTTGGAGGAGGCTTTGGTGGACGCTCAAGAGGGGGTTTTAACGGCTTTTCTTCAAAAGGCTTTAACAGTGGTTTTGGAGGATTTGGAGGTTTTGAAGAAGAAAATTTAGACAGCAATCTAGAGCTTCACATTCCTTTTGAAAAAGCTGTTAAAGGCGGGGAGCATAGTTTTAATTTTCAAGGCGAAACCATTAAATTTAAAATTCCACACGGTATAAAAGAAGGCGAGAAACTAAGAATTCGCTCTAAAGGAAAACAAAGCAGAAATGGAACTAGAGGCGATTTAATCATTATTGTAAAAATAGAAGAAAGTCCTATTTACACAAGAGAAGACGATGATTTATATCAAAAAGTTGATATTTCTTTAAAAACTGCACTTTTTGGTGGAAAAATAAATATAAAAACACTCAAAGAAGGCAAGGAAGAAGCGACAATTAACATAACGCCTAATTCAAAAAATAACCAAAAAATTCGTTTAAAAGGTTATGGAGTGCAAAATAGAAAAAGTGATATTTATGGGGATATGTATTTGATTTTAAATGTTGTTTTGCCAAATTTAGATACTCTTGATGAAAAATTTATAGAACTCTTAAAAGAAAAATTACCTTAAAGAAAGGAATAAAATATGGAACACCATTATGATGAACCTGTATATTTAATCAGTGTTGTGGCTAAAGTTTTAAGCATACATCCACAAACCTTAAGGCAATACGAAAGAGAAGGATTGATAGAACCAAGTAGAACCGATGGCAAAATAAGACTTTATTCTCAAAGAGATATTGACCGTATTAAACTTATATTGCGTTTAACAAGAGACATGGGAATCAATCTTGCTGGGGTAGATGTTATCTTAAAATTGAAAAACCAACTTCACGAATTTGAAAATTTAATTGATGAACTACGCTTAGAATTAAGTAAACAACAAGATAAAGAAGCGGCTAGCAAAGCCGTTGTCAAGCATAAAAATAGCTTTGATTTGATTTTTTATGAGAAAAAATAAAAAATAATGGATAATTTTTTAGAAATTTTTTTAATCACCGTTGCTATAGCTATAGTTTTAAATGTCATATTTAAAAAATTTGAAATTCCAACTATCATTGGATATATAGCTGCTGGAGAAATCATTTCTGAAATTTATCATTTAAGCGGCAAAGGCGAAATCACCCATATAGCCGAATTTGGTATAGTGTTTTTAATGTTTACCATAGGGCTTGAATTTTCTTTTAAGCATTTAATGGCAATGAAACAAGAAGTTTTTTTAAACGGCTCTTTGCAGATGCTTACTTGTGGCTTTGTTTTTATGCTACTTGCTATAGGAATTTTGGGACTTGGAGATAAAAGCGCTACCATAGCAGGCTTTGCACTAGCACTTTCTTCAACCGCAGTGGTGCTTAAAATTTTAAATGATAATGGTGATATAAATGAGCAATATGGCAGAAAAGCATTGGGAATTTTACTTTTTCAAGATATAGCCGTTATTCCTTTGCTTTTGCTCGTAGATATTTTTTCATCCAACAATCAAAACATAGAAAAACTCCTTTTTACCACTTTAATTTCAGCACTTATTTTAATCACTTTATTATTTTTCATAGGTAAATATCTAGTGGATAGAATTTTTAGACTCATTATCCACACTTCTTCTCAAGAAATTTTTATTAGTACTGTTTTATTTATGGTTATTGGAGCAAGTTTTTTAGCAAATTATTTCGGATTTTCTTATTCTTTGGGTGCTTTTATAGCAGGTGCTTTGATAGCAGAAACAAAATATAAGCACAAAATAGAAGCAGACTTGATCCCATTTAGAGATTTGCTTTTAGGACTTTTTTTCATAACTGTAGGTATGCAAATTCAACTTGATGTAGTGGCGCAAAATTGGTTTTTAATCATAGTTTTAACCCTTCTTGTAATGGCTTTAAAATTTGGCATAGTTTTTGGCTTTTTATTTCTTTACACCAAAAAAAGAGTAGCGCTTAAAACAGCTTTTGCCATAGCGCAAATTGGCGAATTCGCCCTAGCAATTTTTTCTCTTTTGCAAGCAAAAAATATGCTTGATATCAAAACTTCACAAATTTTAATTGTTGTTTCTATTTTAACCATGATTATCACGCCTTTTATTTTAAACAATATAAGAAAAATTACCAATGTTGTAGAAGATATAGCGCTTAATACCAACGCTGTGCAAAATATTGACAGCAATATCAAGCTTAAAAATCATCTTGTTGTTTTTGGCTACGGACGTTTAGGTCAAGAAGTCGTTCAAAAAATCAAAAACTCAGGTGTGCCTTACCTAGTTTTAGAAAGTGATTTAAATTTAGTAGAACTTGGAGTTAGTCGAGGCGAAAATGTCGTTTTTGCTAATGCTGCTCAAGAAGAAACCTTAAAAATTGCCAATATAGAAGAATGTGCCGTAGCTATTATCACAGTTACAAATGAAGCTAAACTTGAAATTTTATGTCAAGTACTAGCTAATTATCCAAAACCTATAGACACCATCATTCATGTAAATGGAACTTTGAAAAAGATGCTTTTTTCAAGCATAGATGAAAATATACGCATCATTCGCTCTGAAAAAGTAATCGCTAGAAATTTAGTTCAAGAAGCGCTAGAATGTCGTATTCATAAAAATACCTAAGGAAGAATTTTGACAAAAAATGAAGAAAAAGCCTTACGTGTAAAATACCTAAGAAATCTTGAAAAATTTTTCAATGGCGCCATATCTGCGCTTAAAAAAGAAGATTTTGATAAAACTAAATTTGAAGAAAGAATGTTAAAAAATGCTAAATTTTTTGAAAAAAATCCCGCAGTAAATCTTAACTCAACCTATGCAAAAAATCTTGAATTTTTTGTCAATGCTTGTTTAGATTTTTCCAAAGAAAAAAGCGAACTTTTAAATCTTGCCAATGCTTTAGATAAGCAAAAAAAACAAGGTGAGAAAAAAGAAAAACATAAAAATTATTTAAAGGATTATGAATGATTAATGTATTTTTTGATATGGATGGAACTTTAATCGATAGTGCAAATGCCATTTCTTGTGCAGTTAATGAAATAAGGCAGGATTTAAACCTAGCCCCACTTTCAAGAGAAATCATTATGCAAACCATCAATACTCCCAATATTGACTGGGCAAAAGAACTTTATAATATAGAAAATTTCCATCATTCTAGTTTTAAAGAAGGCTATGAAAAATATTTTGTCAAACACTATGAACAAAGCGTGGTGCTTTTTGAAGGAGTGAAAGAACTTTTAGAATTTTTAAAAAGCAAAAATTGTTTTTTAGCTATTGCTACTAACGCCCCTCAAAGCTCACTTTCAAGTATACTTAAAAAACACGATATCATTCCTTATTTTGATAAAATTTTAGGCATAAGTTTAGGCATAGAACCCAAACCTCATCCTATGATGCTAGAGCTTTTAAAAAGCGAGGCTCCACATAAAACAAGCGTTTTTATAGGAGATAGTCAAAAAGATAAAGAATGTGCTAAAAATGCCAATTTGCCTTATTTTCATGCCAAATGGTATCAAAAAGATTTAAAAGAAAATGAATTTAGCAACGCTAGTGAACTTAAAGGCTTTTTGCAAAAGTATTTATAAGTTTTTTAATGAAATTTTAGTTAAAATTAGAAACAAATTTTAAAAAGAGTAAATTATGAGTGAATTATTAATAGAAATTGGCACAGAAGAATTACCTGCTATTCCTTTGTTAAAAGAATTAGCTAATATAGAAAAAAAATGGAAAAATGTTTTAGAAGAATATCGCTTGGTAAGTGATTTTAAATTTTATTATACTCCGCGTCGTTTAGTTTTTTTTCATGAAAATTTTGCAGACAAACAAGAAGATAGCTTTGCTGAATTTATAGGAGCACCTAAAAATGTTGCTTATAAAGATGGAGTTTTAACTCCTGCGGGACAAAGCTTCCTGCAAAAAGCAGGGATCAGTGAAAATGAACTCGCTTTTAAAGAAATCAAAGGTAAGGAAGTTTTATATCATCAAAAAGCTATCAAAGGTTTACAAAATCAAGAAATTTTAGGAGAAATGGTAGAAAAATTTCTAAAAAGTCTTAGTTTTGGCAAAAGTATGCGTTGGGGTGCAAATTCTTTTGAATTCATTCGTGCGATCCGTTCTATAGCTTGCATTTTAAATGATGAACTTGTTGATTTTCAAAGTTATGGGGTAAAAAGTGCTAAAAAAACTTTCATTCACAGAAGTGTAAGTTATGATTTGAAAGATTTTAACAATGCAAAAGAATATTTTGAACTACTAGAAAAAAACTATATTATCCTTGATCCAATCAAAAGAAAAGAAAAAATACTTGAACAATTTAAACTCATAGAAAGTCAAAAAAATATACAAATTGGAGAAGATGAAGAGCTTTTAGCTGAAGTAGTTGCTATCACAGAATATCCTAATGCACTTTTAGGAAGCTTTGAAGAAGAATTTTTAGAAATTCCTAGCGAAGTCATCATCACTTCAATGAGAGAAAATCAACGCTATTTTGCGGTTTTTAACGACAAAGGCTTAAGTAATCATTTTATAGTAGTAAGCAATGCAGTATGTAAGGATTATTCAAAAATCATACATGGAAATGAAAGAGTTTTGCGTGCAAGACTTAGCGATGCAATGTTTTTTTATCAAAATGATTTACAAAATGGTTTACAACCTGAAAAGCTTGCCAAAATGACTTATCTTGAAGGTTTAGGCACAATGCAAGATAAAAGTTTAAGAGAGATTAAAATTGCTGAAATTTTATGTCAAATGCTTCATAATGATAAAATCGAAAATATCAGCACAGCACTAAAATATGCTAAAGCTGACTTAGCCACACAAATGGTTTATGAATTTACTGATTTGCAAGGCATTATGGGAAGTTATTATGCGCAAAAAATGGGATTAGATTATGAAATTTGCTTAGCCATCAAAGAACAATATCTTCCTAATTCTGAACAAGCTCCACTTCCAAGCACAGAATTTTCAAGCATAGTAGCCCTTGCAAACAAGCTTGATACCCTTATAGGACTTTTTAGTATAGGAAAAATTCCAAGCGGAACAAAGGATCCTTATGCCTTAAGAAGAGCAGCCAATGGGATCATTAAAATCGCTCTAAATTTAAATAAAGAATTTGATATCCAAATTTTATTAGAAAAACTTTCAAGTCATTATAAAAGCTTTGATATGCAAATTTTAAAAGATTTTATTTTTGAAAGACTTTATACTTTTTATACGATCAATGCTTCTTTTGTAAAAGCGGTTTTAAGCTCACAAAATACAGATCTTATTCATATCAATCAAAGCGTAAATGCTCTTATAAAACTTAGCAAAAAAGATAATTTTAATGAAAATTTTGCAACCTTTAAAAGACTAGCCAATATCGCCACTAAAAATCCTCATAAAGTTGATGAAAGTCTTTTTACTCAAGAAGCAGAAAGCAAACTTTACAAAGCTTTTCAAGAAAAAACTAAAGCCAACTCTTTACAAGAAAAACTTGAAAATCTTTTTGCACTCAAGCCTTTTATCGACGAGTTTTTTAATCAAGTAATGATTAATGCTGAAGATGAAAAACTTAAAAATAATCGCCAAGCTTTGGTTTATGAAATTTATGCGGAGTTTTTAAAAATCGCCGATCTTAAAGAGTTAAGCCTATGAAAGCCTTATGGCTTTTTTTAAGCCTTACTCTTTGGCTTTTTGGAGTTCAAAATTTAGAACTCATCAAAGGTCAAGCTTTATTTTTGGAGCTAGATAAGAAAGATTTTTTATCTTTAAAAAATAATGATAAAAATATTCTCACCTTTGCACATCCTAAAAATCAAGAAAAAATTCTAGCTATTTTTTCCTTACCTTACAAAAATCCCCCGAAAAATACAAAACTTATCGCATTTTATAAAAATAAAAAAGAAGAAATTTTCATAAAAACTTTAGAAGGTAATTATAAAAGTGAAAAATTGCAAGTTGAAAACAAAAAGATTTTTCCGCCAAAAACCGTACAAGAACGCATCGCTAAAGAATTAAAAGAAGCCAATGCGATTTATAGCTCTTATACTCCAAAAGCTTTATTTAACGGTGCTTTTAATATACCTTTAAAATCTTTTATCACAAGTGATTTTGGCAAAGCAAGAACTTTTAATGAAAAAGTAGCAAGTTATCACAGTGGAACAGACTTTAGAGCTGCCACAGGAACACCTATTTATGCAACCAATTCAGGCATAGTACAAATTGCAAAAGATCGTTATTTTGCAGGAAATTCAGTAGTCATTGATCATGGTTTTGGAATTTATTCACAATACTATCATCTTTCTAAAATCGATGTTAAAGTAGGACAAAAGATAAAAAAAGGTGAGCTTATAGGACTTAGCGGGGCTACAGGTAGGGTAAGTGGACCGCATTTGCATTTTGGAATTTTAGCTGGAGGCAAACAAGTCGATCCTTTGGATTTTGTCTCCAAATTTAATGCTATTTTTCAATGAAATTTAGTGACTTTTTCCATGCTTGGCTCCATAAGAGCTATTATAAAAATGCTGTAAGTATAGGAAAAAACGGAGATTTTTTTACTGCTGTGAGCGTAGGAAATCTTTTTGGCACACTTTTAGCCAAGCATTTTTTAAATTTAATAGATAAAAAAATTTTACAACCCCCTTTAGAACTTGTAGAAATAGGCGCTAATGAAGGCTATTTAAGTCGTGATTTTTTAGCCGCTTTGCTTGAATTAAGACCTGAAATTTTTTCTCAAATTTCTTTTTTCATCATAGAACCGCATGAAAAATTAAAAAATTTACAGAAAAAGACCTTAGAAGGAGTGGAATTTACTCACAAAAATAGCCTTAAAGAATGCCATTTTAAGAACGCTTTTTTCTTTTGCAATGAACTTTTTGATAGTTTTACTTGTGAACTTATAGATCATGATAAAATGGCATTTGTAGAAAATTTTAAACTTATTTTTAAAAATATGGATGAAAATTTGATCACAAAATGCAAAGCTTTAAATCTTACAAAAGGCGAACTCAGTTTAGAGCTTGAAAATTTTTTTAAAGATTTAGATCAAGCTTGCGAGAGATTTATATTTGCGGGATTTGACTATGGAACTTTGAATCCACAAAATTTTAGCTTAAGAATCTATCAAAAGCACGAAGTTTTTAACCCTTTTGAAGTATCGTTAAAAGATTTTTTCGGCAAAAGCGATCTAACTTATAATGTCAATTTTACCCATCTTCAAAAACTCATCAAAGAATATGATTTCAAACCTTTAGCTTTTAAAAAACAAAGTCTTGCTTTCATGGATTTTGGTTTTGAAGATTTATTAGAATACACAAAAAATAAAAACATTAAAACTTACGAAAGTTTTTTATCTCAAGCTAAAATTTTATTTTTTAATTTTGATGAAAAATTTCATTTTTTCGAATTTCAAAAAAACTAAAATTTTATATTTTTCATACTTGCTAAACAAACCCCCTCTCTTAAACCCTCATCAATGACTAGAAGTTTATGTTTATCAAACAAAGCATAAAACAGCAAACAACCTGCACTCAAATAATTTTTTCTCATCATACCTACTTCTTTTATAGCCTTTTTTTCTTCCATATGAAAAAGTTTAATAGCATAATTTAAAAAATCCTTATGGTAAAGTTTTTTACCATTTACTCTAGTTGCTTCATACTTTTCATAGCTTATATTTTGTTTTAATGCGCTAAGTGTAGTAGGAACTCCGGAATTTAAAACCACCGTTTTAGCCCCTAAAGAACGAAGTTCCTTTTTAATCATAGCCACCTCATCAAAAGCCATAAAAGCTAAATGCTTTAAATAGGGATTTGCAATTAAAAAATGAATTTTAAGTTTTTTATCTTTAATATTGATGATAAATTTAGGATATTTTTTTATCAATTTTTTGTAAGAAATACAAGATTTATAATAAGAATGGCAATTTTTTTCATAAAAACTAATAATACCAAAATCAAAACTTTTAAAACTTTTTCCAAAAGAAAGCTCACAAGAAGCCCCTCCTAAATCACAATACGCAAACTCTCCCCAAATTTTAAGCCTTCTTAAGCCCACTTGCATACCTAAAACACTGATCTTAGCTTCACTTTTGGCATCTATAAGCTTAAAATCAATCCCAAATTCTTCTTTTAAATGGGCAAAAATTTCATTTGTATTGCTTGCTTTTCTAAAAGCTGCAGTCGCTACAGCTCTTGCTTTGCTTAAATCTTGCTCTTTAGCCAAAATACTCAAAGCATTTTTTAATCTTTGTATGGCTTCTTTAGAAATTTCTCCACTTTGATTTAGATTTTTCGCTGCTCCAATAACAAATTCATATTCTTTTAATTTATTTAATTTTTCATCCATTTGTACTGCTCTTAAAGTATTTGAACCAAGATCTATACCTAACATGACTTTCCTTGTTTGATTTTATAGTATAATAGCAAAAAAGTTCTAAAGGAAAAATATGCTTTTAGGTGTAAATATCGATCATATCGCAGTGTTAAGACAAGCTAGAATGGTAAATGATCCTGATCTTTTAGAGGCTGCTTTTATAGCAGCTAAACACGGAGATCAAATCACTTTGCATGTAAGAGAAGATCGCCGTCATGCTCAGGATTTTGACTTGGAAAATATCATAAAATTTTGCAAAAGCCCTATCAATTTAGAATGTGCTTTAAATGATGAAATTTTAAATTTAGCTCTTAAACTCAAACCCCACCGTGTTACTTTAGTGCCTGAAAAAAGAGAAGAGCTTACTACAGAAGGGGGACTTTGTTTAAATCATGCTAAATTAAAACAAAGCATAGAAAAACTTCAAAATGCAAACATTGAAGTTTCACTTTTTATCAATCCTAGTTTAGAAGATATAGAAAAATCAAAAAATTTAAAAGCCCAATTCATAGAGCTTCATACAGGACATTATGCGAATTTACACAACGCACTTTTTAGTAATATCTCTCATACTGCTTTTGCCTTAAAAGAACTTGGTCAAGATAAAAAAAACCTACAAGCTCAATTTGAAAAAGAATTACAAAATTTAGAACTCTGTGCCAAAAAAGGCATAGAGCTTGGTTTAAAAGTAGCTGCAGGACATGGTTTAAATTACAAAAATGTAAAATCCATAGTAAAAATTAAAGAAATTTGTGAGCTAAATATAGGACAAAGCATTGTAGCAAGATCTGTATTTACAGGACTTCAAAACGCTATTTTAGAAATGAAAGAACTTATTAAAAGATGAAAAAACTAGCCATTAGTATAGGCGATATAAACAGCATAGGACTTGAAATTTTAGTGCGTTCTCATGAAGAACTAAGCAAAATCTGCACACCTTTTTATTTTATCCACGAAAGCTTGCTTAATAAAGCTTTAAAACTTTTAAATTTAAAACTTTTTAATGCAAAAATCGTAGCTTTTAAAGATGACAAAGACTATGAGTTTAATTTTATAAAAAAAGAAAATTCTCTTGAAATTTACTCTTTTTGCCTTCCTTTAGGCTTTAAAGTGGATGAAAATTTTGAAATCCAAGCCGGAGAAATAGATGCAAAAAGTGGACTTTATGGTTTTTTAAGCTTTAAGGCGGCAAGTTATTTTGTCTATGAAAAACACGCACATGCCTTACTTACTCTACCTATACACAAAAAAGCTTGGGAAGATGCAGGACTTAAATACAAAGGACACACCGATGCTTTAAGGGATTTTTTTAAAAAAAATGCCATTATGATGTTAGGTTGTAAAGAACTTTTTGTAGGGCTTTTTAGCGAACATATACCTTTAGCTAAGGTGAGTAAAAAAATCACTTTTAAAAATTTAAGTATCTTTTTAAAAGATTTTTACAAAGAAACGCATTTTAAAAAAATGGGGCTTTTAGGTTTTAACCCTCACGCTGGAGATTATGGAGTTATAGGCGGAAAAGAAGAAAAGATCATGGAAAAAGCTATAGCCTTTGTTAATGCCTTTTTACACTCTAAAAAAGATGAAAAATTTTTCAAAAAAGCCTTAAAAGATGAAAATTTGCAAAAAGAATTGCTTTTAAATTTTAAAGGCAAGGGTGTTTATCTACCCTATCCTTTAGTAGCTGATACTGCTTTTACTAAGGCTGGTTTAAAAAACTGCAATCGTTTAGTGGCTATGTATCACGATCTTGCCCTTGCTCCTTTAAAGGCCTTGTATTTTGATAAAAGCATCAATGTGAGTTTAAATTTACCCATCATACGCGTCAGTGTTGATCATGGCACGGCCTTTGACAAGGCCTATAAAAATGCTAAAATCAACACTAAAAGTTATTTTGAAGCGGCTAAATTTGCAATCAATTTAAGCCCTAAAACTTAAATTTAGCCCTAGAATCAATCAAATCTTCTTTAGCCAAGCTGTCTATAAAATCTTGCAAATCTTTATTGGTATTTAAACTTTGAGTGAGTAAATTTTCATATTTATCAACTTTATTTTTAAAAATTTGCTCTAAAACTTCTTTAGTCTTTATATCTTTTTTTGCTCTTTGCATAAGCTCTAATAAAGCCTTAATATAAGCTTCTTGCATGCAATCACTTGCATTGAGTAAAGGTAAAATAGGATTTTCCCCTGCTTTTGTATTTTGCATATTTTTTATACAAATTTTTCTTTCTTTAATCATCTTTTTTGAAATAGCTTTAAAATCTTTTTTCGTCTTTTTATCTGCTTTTTTTGAAATATTTTGATACAAACTGCTATAGATATTATCTACTAAAGCAAGTTTTTTATTCTCAAATTCATTACGCACACCAATTTCATTACATATCATAAGCTCATCATCACTTTTACCATCATCTTTGATTTTAGAACAATCAAAACTGGGTTTTACTTCATCTTTATAAATAAGCTCATCAAAACTCAAAGCCCCTAAACTCACCAAACTTAAACCAAGCAATAAAATAATTTTTTTCATTATTTACCTTTAAAATTTTTATTTTATTTTAACAAAAATATTTTGAATTTTTTAAGGAAATTAAGCCTTTATTTTATTATAATGCGTTTTTATTTTTATAAGGAAATTAAAATGCAAAATTACAAAAAAGCTCTTTTTGCACTAGCTCTTAGTGCTTTTTGTATGGGCGTAACCGAATTTGTTATGGCAGGAGTTTTGGTTGATGTTGAAGCGTATTTTAGCGTAGATGCAAAAACCGCGGGCTATCTTACAACCTTATATGCCATAGGTGTTGTTATAGGCGCTCCTCTTATTACTATACCTTTAAGTCGTTTTCACAGACATACACAACTTTTAATCAATCTTGGAATTTTTGCTTTAGCAAATTTCATTATCTTTTTTAGCCAAAATTTCTATCTTACAGCGTTTGCGCGTTTTGTAGCAGGAACACAACATGGAGTATTTTTTGTCATTGCTACCTTAGCTGTAAGTGCTATAACCCCAGATGATAAAAAATCAAGCGCTCTAGCTATAATGGTCACAGGACTTACTGTAGCCTTGGTTACTGGAGTGCCACTTGGAACTTTCATAGGGCATTATTTTGGCTTTAAATTTATCTTTTTACTTATTTTTATCATTACAAGCCTAGCATTTTTTGGAGTATGGCATATGATGCCCAAAAATTTACATCCTAGCCCAACAAGTCTTAAAAATTTAATCCCTGCTTTTTCACATCAAAATTTGTTAAAAACTTATACTATAACCATTTGTAGTTGTGGGGCTCAATTCGTTCTTTATACTTATTTACAAAAATTACTTGTAGAAATAAGCGGTTTTAAAGTCCAAGATACAGCTTATATCTTGCTCTTATATGGAATTTGCGCAATTTGTGGGAATTTATGGGGCGGAAAAATAGTAGATAAAAAAGGTGCTATTTTTTCTTTGCGTCTTATTTTAAGCATACAAGTTCTAGTATTTTTAAGCGTATTTCTCACCATGCATTCTAAAATTTTAATCATTTTTAGCATAGCCTTGATAGGATTTTTTGCCTTTTCAACTATACCTGCGCTAAAAATGCTTAGCATTGCTAAAGCTAAACGCCATACTTATAAAGTCATAGACAGCACAGTAAGTGTAAATGAAGCAGCTTTTAATGTAGGCATAGCTTTAGCAAGTTTTTTAGGTGGGATTGTTTTAGCAGGATTGGGCATAGAATTTAATGCTTTATTTTCGGCACTTTTTGTAAGCCCTGCTTTGATTTTTGCCTTACTTTTTGCCAAAGATAAATTAAATTATAAAAAATTTCAAAGAAAAAGTTTAAAAAAGATATAAATTGGAATAGAAATTGCTTGTTTGTTTAATGTAAAGTTAAATAAAGGAGGAGAAAATGGTAGTAGATAATACTCAAAAAACATCAAATGTTATTTTTAGCACCACAACAAAGGTTAAAGAGAAAAATACTTCAGCAGATGAATTTCAAGCCACATTAAATGAAGTAAAAAACAAAGAAGAAAAGGAAAAAGAAAAAACAAGCTCAAGCAAATTTACTAATGAAGACATTGATCTTGGTGCTGTTAGAGAAGATTTTAGATCTTATGCTTGGCAAAAAATGAGAGAAGATCAATACAAAAAAAATGAGGAGACTTTGCTAAATAAGCTTTTTGCTACAATTGACGCAGGAAATGCCACAAACAATACAAAGGCTTAATATACAAATCAAAACTCAAACTACACAAACGAGAATTCCAATAATTCTCGTAAAATTTCTCATAACTCTGGATAAAATGAAAAAATTATTATTTCCTCCATATGAAGCAAATATAGAAAAATTGACCAATTTAATTTATCAAATTCTGTTATAATTTTGCTAAAAACAAAGGAAAATAATGATTTTTATTGATGCTTGCTTTAAAAAACCTACACCCTACACCCCTATTTGGATGATGCGTCAAGCAGGAAGATATTTGCCAGAATATATGGAAGTAAGAAAACAAGCGAGTGATTTTCTCTCTTTATGCAAAGACTATAAAAAAGCTTCTGAAGTTTCTTTGCAGCCTATTAATATTTTAGATGTAGATGCAGCAATCATTTTTTCAGATATCTTAGTTGTTCCTCTTGAAATGAGTATGAATTTACGCTTTGAAAAAGGAGAAGGGCCTATTTTTGATAATCCTATTTCAACCCTAGAAGACTTAGAAAAACTTGACGATCAAAATGCGCATAAAAAATTAAATTATGTCTATGATGCCTTAAAGCTTACAAGAGAAAAATTATCTCAAAACAAGGCTTTAATAGGATTTTGCGGAAGCCCTTGGACTATAGCTACCTATATGATAGAAGGAAGTGGAAGTAAAAATTATGCAAAGTGTAAAAAAATGCTTTATCAAAACCCAGAACTTTTACATAAAATTCTAAACAAACTAACTCAAGTTTTAAAACTTTATTTAGAAGAGCAAATTAAAGCAGGTGCTAATGCTATACAAATTTTTGATAGCTGGGCAAGTGCTTTAGAATACGATAAGTTTTTTGAATTCTCTTTTAATTATATGCTTGAAATTTCAAATTTTATTAAAAGCAAATACTCAAATATACCTGTAATTTTATTCCCTAAAGGCATTAGCGGTTATTTAGATAGAATCGATGGTAATTTTGATGTTTTTGGGGTTGATTGGAGCACTCCGCTTGATTTAGCATGTGATAAACTATCACACAAATACACTCTTCAAGGCAACATGGAGCCTTGCAGACTTTATGATAAAAATGCCATCAAAGAAGGAGTGGAAAAAATACTAAAAACCATGCAAAATAAAGCTCATATTTTCAACTTAGGACATGGGATCTTGCCTGATATTCCTGTTGAAAATGCAAAATATTTTATCAAGCTTGTACAAGAAAGTTCAGCTAAATGAAAATACTCTTTGGTCCTGTTAGCTCAAGGCGTTTTGGAAGATCTTTGGGTATAGATTTAAGCCCTAGTGAAAAACAATGCAATTTTGATTGTGTTTATTGCGAGCTTGATCCAAAAAAAACCCAAGAAAAACAGGATGAAATTATCAGCATAGACAAAATTATCTCCGAAGTTAAAGCCATGCTTGAAAAAAATGTTGAATTTGATTTTCTTACCCTTACTGCCAACGGAGAGCCTAGTCTTTATCCTTATTTAAATGAGCTTATTTTGTCTTTACGCAGCATTGCTAAAGATAAAAAATTGCTTATTTTAAGCAATGGTACAGCTGTATTAGATGAAGACAAATTTAATGCTTTGCTAAAACTAGATGTGGTCAAATTTAGCCTAGATAGTGCAGTTGCTAAAACTTTTTATCGTATTGATAGAGCTTTAAAAAACATTGACTTAGAAAAAATGATAGAAAAAATGGCAGATTTTAGAGCTAGGTTTAATGGAGATTTGATTATGGAAATTCTAGTTGTTAAAGATCTTAATGACAACGAAGAAGAATTTAAAGCGCTCAATCAAGCTTTAAAAAAAATCATGCCTTTAAGAGTTGATCTAAGTACCATAGATAGACCTCCTGCTTATGCCGTTAAAAAAGTAAGCGAAGAAAAACTTTTAGAACTTTCCAAACTTATAGATTCTACTCCTGTACTCTTAGCCAAAAGGCATTATGAAGGTGAAAAACTAAGCTTCAATGAAGAAGAATTATTAAAAATGCTTCATTTACGCTCACAAAGCGAAATAGACATAGAAGCGAAATTTGATGAACAATCCAAAACTCTCTTAAATCAACTTATCAAAGAAAAAAAGGTAAAAATTCTCGATTTAGCTGGAGTTAAATTTTATAAAGTTTAGACCTTTGGTAAATACTTTCTAAGTAAAGTTATAAGATCATTTCTACTTACATCACTTAAAACTTCACTCACACAATCAAAATCCCTAACTTTTTCCTTTGAAAAAAAGATGATATGGCTTTGTGGATGCTGTTTTTTATAAGCACTTAGCAAATTTCTCATTTGCTCAAGATCAAATTTAATTAATTCATAATCAAGCAAAATCAAACGATAAGTCTCGTTGCTTAATTCTTGTTTTAATTGACTAAAAGAATTTATACATATATTTTTATCGCATTGTTTTTCTATTATATTGAAAAATAAGGTTGCATCAAAATCATTTTGTTTAAAAAGCAATACATTATTTTGATAAGGGGTTTTAAATTTTAAAGTGCAAACCTTATCAAGCTTGTTTTGCAAAATATTTTCAAGATCTTTTTTTTCAAAAGGTAAAGTTAAAAAATACTCATAATGTGTATTTTTATGCCGACCCATCACTATAAAATCATAGTTTTTCTTTACATTTTCATTTAAAATTTTATCCTTGATAAAAATCAAATGAAAGTCATTAACATCAAAACTTAAATTTTTAAAACAAGTACTTTCTATGCCAAAATACGAAAGTAAATTTGCAAGTAAAAAATTTTCAAGCTCATCATTATTAACTATAGCCACATTTGCTTCAAACTGCAAAACCTTTCCATGAGATGTCCCTATAATGCTTTTATGATGCTCTAAAGCCTCATTTAATTCTAATCTAATTTGATCTTTTTGAGAATTTAAGGCATTTAAAATCAAAGAATTAATTTCTTTATTATACCCTTCATTTAAGCAACGCATTGCATTAGATATATTTCCAAGCTGATATAAATTTTCTTCTAATAAATGCAAATATCTGTCTTTTTCATGGGATATTTTAGTTAAATTTTGACCCGTAGTTTCAAATTTTTCCTTTAACAAATCAAGCGCACTATCAACATCAATCTTTTTTTGAAAATTTAAAAAATCATTTTGCATGCAAAAAATTTTTTGATATATTTTGTTTATATTTCTATTTTGTCTAAAAGCAAAAATAAAAAGTGTTAAAGATAAAACAAAAATGCTAGAAAACATACCTATTTTCAGTTGTTCAGCAACACTATCAAGCTTTGAGATATCAATACTTAAATACGCTAAAATTAGATTAAAAATAAAAATTATCCCTGCTAATATCAAATCAATTTTCCTTTATCTTTTGTGCCGCTTTCTTGCCTACAAGCATTGCAAGATCTTTAAAATCAGCCTTATATATAGATTCAAAATTTCCATAATACGCTAAAAGTTTTTGTATAACCCCTGAACTAAGTCCTAAATTTACAAGCTTAGAACTATTCAAGTCCTGTTTTTTCTTAGTATTTTGATGAAAGCTGATAGCAAAACGGTGTGCTTCGTCTCTTAATTTCTGTAAGAATTGTAGTTTTTTATCGTTAATACTTAGGCTAAATTCTCCTTTTAAGGAATGAATTTTATCTCTAGCACCTCCTTTAGCCCTATGTGCTTTTGCATCGATTTTTTCTTTTGAAATAGCTAAAATATCGACATTTGCCCCACTACTTACAATAATTTCTTTAGCCAAATCAAGCAAAGCCTTTCCTCCATCTATAAGCCATAAATCAGGAGGGGGTATTTTATCAAAGTCCAAAGCCCTACGCGTTAAGACTTCACGCATTTGATCATAATCATTTTTATGTTTTAAATGAAATTTGCGATATTTTGACTTATCCCAAGAATTTGCACTATAATTTACCATAGCTCCAACATTTGCCACGCCTTGCAAATGAGAATTATCAAAAATTTCTATATCATTTGGTAAATTTTCAAGCTCAAAATAAGACTTTAATTCTTTTTGTATAGTAAAACCATGATTTTTTTGCTCTTTTTCTATATTTAAAAGTGCATTTTGAAAAGCCAAATCACAAATTCTTCTTTTTTCTCCTATTTTAGGGATTTTAATACTGATTTTTTTATCAAATCTTTGGCTTAAAATTTCTTCCAAAAGCACTCTATCTTCAAATTCTTCATAAACATAAATAACATTTGCAAGCAAAGGAATGTCCATACTAAAATTTTCTAAAATCAATTGCTTATAAATTTCATTTTTATCCCATTGTATATCATTTTTTATAGGAGTAATCTTAGAATTTGCACTGATAATTTTTCCATTTTGCACCACAAAACGTAAGGTTGAAAGCATGGAATTTTCAAAGGCTAAAGCAAATACTTCAAAATCTTCTAATTTTGCAATATCTATTTCAACCTTAACTTCCAAATCTTTAATCGTTGCAATCTGATCCCTTACTTTAGCTGCTTCTTCGTAATTTTCATTTTGTGCTAAATGTATCATTTGTTTTTCTAAATTTTTTATTAAAATACTAGGATTTAAAAGTGCGTGCATAGCCTCATCTAAAATTTCAAGGTATTTTTCTTTGCTGATGCGTTTATCACAAGGCGCAAGACAACGAGAAATTTGATAAAAAATACAAGGGGATTTGCAACTTGCTTTTTGCTTTAAAGGATAGTATAAATAAAGCGCATCTAAAAGCTCTCTAGCACCTTTAAAAAAAGGGCCAAAATATTTGATTTTGCTTTTTTTTACCAATTTTCTAGTAATCTCAAAACGTGGAAATTCTTCTTCAAAATCCACATAAATATAAGGATAAGTTTTATCATCTCTTAGTAAAATATTATATTTTGGATGCAGTTGTTTGATAAAAGAATTTTCTAAAATCAAAGCATCAGCTTCTGAATTAGTAGTGATAAATTCCAAATGCACTGTTTCTTCAATCATTTTTTGAATTCTTAAAGAATTTCTTGGATTTGCGTGTAAATTTGGAGTAAAAGCAAAATAAGATTTGATACGATTTTTAAGATTTTTAGCCTTACCTACATATAAAAGCTTTCCTTCTTGATTGAAGTATTGATAAACTCCAGTGCTATTGGGAAGAGTTTTTAACTCATTTTCTAAATTCTCTTTAGTCAAGATTAGAACCCTTTTTGATAAGTTCTCTTAAATCTTCAAATTTCTTAAATAATTTTTCATCTTTAAAGCAATTTTTAAATTCACCCTTAGAAAGCTCCAAATAAGAATTTTTAGAGAGTTTTTCATCATTTTTGTTTTTATTTGCTGCATAAGTGTATTTTTGGGAAAAGATTTTTATATCTTTTATATCAATAAATCCACTTAAAGGATATTTTTGTCCATATGCTTTTATGAGAAATTTAATATAAATTTTGCTATCATCATGATTTAATTCTTGATAAGCTGCTGGATGTAAGGTTATTATATTTAAAATATGATTTTTTACATAAATTTTAGCAATCAAACGTTGCTTAGCAAGCGGAAAAGAACTTAAAAAATCTTTGCAAAAAAATAAGGTTTTTAAAGGCTTATAATGAGGTTTATCCATCAATTCATTAATAACAGCACTAGCGTTTTTAGTCATCTTAATATTATTTCTTTTTCCCATAAGATGATTTTAGCATTTCTTTTCTTAATTTTCTTCTGTGCTTGCGGATATAAAGGCAACCCTCAATACACAAACTATGAACAAAATGGCTCGGTAAAAACCATTAAAAAATACGAACAATTACATAGGTGGTAAATAATGAAAAAAGCAGATATTTTAGTTTTAGACTTTGGCTCTCAATACACTCAGCTTATAGCAAGACGCTTAAGGGAACAAGGAGTTTATGCAGAAATTTTACCTTTTAATGTAAGCTTAGCTGATATCAAAGCAAAAGAACCAAAAGGTATTATTTTAAGTGGAGGTCCAGCAAGCGTATATGCAACTGATGCGTATTTTTGCGATAAAGGCATATTTGACTTGGGTTTACCTGTTCTTGGAATTTGTTATGGTATGCAGCTTATGGCACATCATTACAAAGCTACAGTTGCACCTGCAGGACATAAAGAATATGGTAAAGCAAATATAGAAGTTAAAAAAGATAGTGCTTTATTTAAAAATCTTCCAAAAAAACAAACTGTTTGGATGAGTCATTCTGATAAAGTAGAAAATTTACCTCAAGGTTTTGAAGTTTTAGCCACAAGTGAAAATAGTCCTTTTTGTGTTTTTGGCAACGAAGATAAGAAATTTTTTGCTCTGCAATTTCACCCAGAAGTGCAACACAGTGAATTTGGCAAAAATATCTTAAAAAATTTTGCTAAATACGCTTGTAATTGTGAAAGTGTTTGGAATATGGGTTCTTTTGCAAAAACTCAAGCAGAAAAAATCCGTGAAGAAGTAGGCAGTGATAAAGTGCTTTGTGCTGTAAGTGGCGGAGTAGATAGTAGTGTAGTTGCTGCACTTTTAGCCAGTGCTATAAAAGAGCAAGTTATAGTAGTTTTTGTAGACAATGGACTTTTAAGGAGCGGAGAAAAAGAACAAGTTGAATTTATGTTTAAAAATACCTTAGGTATCGATCTTATCAGCATTGATGCAAGTGAAATTTTCTTAAGTCGCTTGGCTAATGTTAGAGATCCTGAGCAAAAAAGAAAAATCATAGGAAATACCTTTATAGAAGTTTTTGAAGAAGAAGCAAAAAAACATAAAGATGTAAAATATCTCGCTCAAGGAACACTTTATACTGATATCATAGAAAGTTCTGTTGTAGGTGCAAGCAAAACCATTAAAAGCCATCATAATGTAGGGGGCTTGCCTGAAAAAATGAATCTTAAACTCATAGAGCCTTTAAAAGAAATTTTTAAAGATGAAGTGCGTGCCCTAGGACTTGAGCTTGGACTTAGCAAAGAAGTAGTTTATCGCCATCCTTTCCCTGGACCAGGGCTTGCTATACGCATTATGGGAGAAGTAAATCGCCCTAGTTTAGAACTATTGCGCAAGACTGATGTAATTTTACTTGAAGAACTTAAAAGCACCGGCTGGTATGATAAAACTTGGCAAGCATTTTGCGTACTTTTAAATGTTAAAAGCGTTGGGGTTATGGGGGATAACCGCACTTATGATAATGCAGTTTGTATACGCGTTGTAGATGCAAGTGATGGTATGACAGCTACTTTCTCGCATTTACCTTACGAAGTTTTAGAAAACATAAGTCGCCGTATCATCAATGAAGTAGAAGGTATAAACCGCGTTGTTTATGATATCTCAAGCAAACCACCTGCAACCATAGAATGGGAATGATCCATTTTTTCTAGCTCTTATTTTTATTATAAAATTTTTATAAAAATAAGGCTAGAATTTATTTAAGAAATTTCAAGGAAGAAATATGCATGGAAAAATAGCTATTTATATGGATTCTACAGGACGTGGAACCGTTACAAACTCAGCAAATACCTTTTTTGACTTCAATCGCCAAATTTGGAATGATAAAAAAAGTATGCCAAGTGTTGGTATGCTTGTGGAATTTAGAACTCTTTCTAGCGAAAAAAAAGCAGAAGACGGCAAGCCCGTTCAAACAAGCAAAACCATAACAGGTATAAAACCTTCAAAATTTCAAGAATTTAAAGAAGGGGATTTTATCACTGAGCATGATTTTTGGAAAACTGATAATGATGATGAATTAGAAGACTTGCAAAACTCAAGAAGAAGTGCTTATATAACAGAACTCTATAGAACAACAGACTTTGACAGTATAGAAAAAATTCCTCTTTCTTTTACTATACCTCAAGCTATACAAAAATATTTTGCCCATGAAATTTTATCCGTAGAAACGCTTCAAGCCAATCTACAAGATGAAAAGGAAATTCCTTGCATACTTGATTATCTTATACTTAAAAGATTTTTATTTAAAGCTTATGATACTTTAATTTTTATGGATAATAGCATAGACCAAACCCAATTTAGCGCATTAAAAAGCATCATGATGCATTTAGAGAATTCATATAAGCAAATGATAGCTGATCAAAAACCAAATATCACTAAAATTTTTAACGAAACTTTTTTATCTTTGCAGTGTCATTACCAAGCTTTAGTAGCCACCATAGATACAAGAAAAAATCGTCTAGCCTCACTTGAAGCACAAATGAAAACTTTACAATCTGAAATAAATCTTAAAAGTAATGCGGCCAATGCAGACCCTGAAAAACTTAAAGCACGGCAAGAAAGATTGGCTAAGCTACAAAAAGAAGCAGAATACTACAGAACAACACTAAAAAGACTTGATGCTATAAGGGAGGATTTTTATAAGAAAAATTACAATATTTTCGAAAATGCTTTTAAGCTTTCACGAGAAAAGCTCTTTAAAAAAATTGTCACAGGTTTAAATCTATGTGCAACCATAATGGATGTTAAAATTTGGCATTTATCTTTAAAATCATCAGGGGTTAAAAATTCTTATTTTACTATGAGCAATATAGAAAATTCTTTCTGTTCTCTTTCTTTTGCAGAACATTACTTAAGTCGCTTAAATAAATCCGCTCTAAATCCTTTTGATCAAAAACTTTTAGTGTATATTCAAAAAATTACAAAAGAACAAAGAAAAAAATTTTTAGTTGTCACATCGGATTTAGATTTATTATGCAAATTAAAAATTGAAAACTTTTCACAAAATCCATATTATTTAGTAAAATACGCACCTAAAAAAGTGAATTATCAGTCTTTAATGCGTGATAACACCTTTGATATAGTCTATATCGATGAAAAACATGTTTGGGAAAATGTTGCCGATATTATTTTACAAGGAAAGCATTTTGACAAATCAGGAAAAACCAAATTTAAACTGATTTAAGACATAGAAATTTAAGCTAAATTAAGTTATAATTTCCTTGCCTAAACAGTTTGTGGTATTTAAAGTGATCCAACACATTTTTATTAACTGCGATTGTGTGATTTACCGTGTTCTGTGGCATCGTTTGAGCTTTGAAAAAAGCGAGAAGTTGCAGCCTTTAAAAATTACCTAGCGGTTTTCTTTGACTTTTTGGGGTCAATCTTTGTTAAACGGCTGTTTGGGTTTAAAAGGAGATATAAATGAAAATAATGATTTTGGGTAGTGGTGCAAGAGAATATTCTATTGCTTTAGCCTTAAGAAGAGTAGACAAAAATTTAGAGTTTTATTTTGCTCCTGGAAATGGCGCTACCGAAAGTCTTGGAACAAATTTAAACCTAAAAGATCCAGTAGTTTTAGCAACCTATGCGAAAGAAAAAGGTTTTGATCTTTGTATAGTAGGAAGTGAAAGTTTTTTAGCTGAAGGTGTTGTAGATATTTTTAAACAACAAGGACTTGCTATTTTTGGGCCAAGTAAAGCTGCTGCAATGCTTGAAACCTCAAAATCTTTTATGAAAAGCTTTCTTAAAAAATACCGTATCAAAACAGCCAAATTTTTAAACACAAATGATATTGAAAAAGCAAAAAATTTTATACATAGTTTAACCCCTCCTATAGTAGTAAAAGCCGATGGACTTTGTGCAGGAAAAGGTGTTATCATAGCTAAGACTCATGAAGAAGCTATAGAAGAAACAGCTAAAATGCTGAGCGGAGAAAGCTTTGGAGATGCTGGAAAACTCGTTGTAATTGAAGAATTTTTAGATGGTTATGAATTAAGCATTTTTGCAGTATGTGATGGCAATGATTTTGTTTTACTTCCTGTAGCACAAGATCACAAAAAATTACTCGATAATGATCAAGGGCCAAATACTGGCGGAATGGGTGCTTACGCTCCTAGCTCTTTAGCGAATGAAAGCTTGCTTAGAAAAGTTCAAAAAGATATTATTTTACCGACTTTAGCAGGTATGAAAAAAGAAGGAGCGGAATTTTGTGGCGTTTTATTTATAGGCGCTATGATCGTTGGAAATAAACCTTATGTATTAGAATTTAATGTTCGCTTTGGCGATCCTGAATGTGAAGTTTTAATGCCTTTAATCGAAGATCCTTTAGAGCTTATTTTAGCTGCTACTCAAAGACGCTTAAGACACGCAAAAATCAAAATCAAAAAAGAATTTGCAGTAGGGGTTGTATGCGCGAGTGAAAACTATCCTTACAAAAGTTCACCAAAAAGTGAAATTACTGTAAATAACATTCCTGAAAACTCTCATATTTCTTATGCTGGAGTAAGCCTAGAAGATGGCAAATTAATGGCTGATGGTGGAAGAGTTTTGGTTTGCGTTGGCACAGGAAAAAGTATAGAAGAAGCGCAAAAAAATGCTTATAAACTTTGTGATAATGTAAATTTCAAAGGAAAGCAATACAGAAAAGACATCGCTCATCAGGTTCTTAAATGAAAGAAAATTTACAAGACCGCTTAGAGCGTGAAAATCTAAAAATAGCAAGTTTTGGAAAAAGAGTTCTAGCTTTTTTAATCGATGATATGATTATTTCTTTGATTGTGTTTATCATTTTTTATGATCGTCTAATCCAAGCAAAAGATTTATTTGAAACAACTCAAATTATAGGAAATTTTTATCTTGGCTTCATCTTACTTCATTTTAGTTATCAAGCAATTTTTACTTATCTTTATGGGGCGAGTTTGGGAAAAATATTATGCAAAATTATCATCTTGGATGAAAATCTTCTTGACAAACCCAATCTCATCCAAAGTTGCATCAGATCTGCCATAAGACAGGTTAGTGCTATGGCATTTATGCTTGGATTTGCTTGGGCTTTAAGTAATAATTTACGCAAAGCTTGGGAGGATTATCTAGCAAGGACAATAGTAGTCGATGTGGCGTAAATTTTCCCTATTGCTAGGATCTAGCATAGCTTTAAGTGCAGCACAAGTTGATATTTACGCTCTTGATGCAAAAAAAGAAGGTGATATTCTTACTGCAAACAATGATGTTATTATTTTTTCTGATTTTTATTTCATCACTGCCAATAAAGCAATTTACAATGAAAAAACCGGAGATGTTGAGCTTTTTGGTGATGTTAACATCCTAAGGGGACAAAACGAAAGATCACATTCTGATTATGCTAAAATCAACCTAAATTCCAATCAAGCCGATTTTAGTAATTTTTTCTTTTCCAATAATAATCTTGAAGTATGGTTTCAAAGCAAAACAAGCCATCTAAATGATAAAGTCTTTGAAAGTAAAATTTCAGCAGTTTCAAGCTGCAATGTTGAAGATCCTGATTGGGAAATTCGTTTTTCAAAAGGCTGGCTTAACCGGGAAACCAATTTTGTTCATCTTTACAATGCAAGATTATATGTTAAAAATACCCCGGTTTTTTATCTACCTTATTTTGGATTTAGTGCTGATACTCATAGACAAAGCGGACTTTTAATCCCAAAAATCGTTTTAAAAAGTAGCGAAGGCTTATACTATGAACAACCTATTTATATTGCCACTCAAGAAAATTGGGATTTAGAACTTGATCCACAAATTCGAACAAACCGTGGTTTTGGACTTTATTCTACTTTAAGATTTCTTGATTCTCCATATTCAACAGGAGAATTAAATTTTGGTGCTTTTAGAGAAAATAGCTCCTATTTTCACGATGAAAATTTGAAAAACCAAACCCACTATGGAATAGAACTAAAATACTCAAGAGATGATTTAATCAAATCTTTGCTCAGTGATAATTTTCAAGAAGGTCTATGGATAGATGCAACCTATCTCAACGATGTGGATTATTTAAATTTAGGAAGTAGAGATTATCGAGATCTTAACTCGCTTGTAACCTCCAAAATCAATTATTTTTTAGCTGATGAAAACAATTTTTATGGAGCTTATGCAAGATATTATATCGACACATCTAAACTTAGCAACAATACAACCTTGCAAGAATATCCAAGCTTTCAATATCATAGATTTTTAAATAACCTTTTTGATGAACGCTTACGTTATTCATTTGATGCTTCATTTCATAATTTTTACCGACCTGCTGGTTCTTATGCAAATGAGTTAAATTTAGACTTGCCTATCTCGTATCACAATGCTTTTTTTGGAAACTTTTTACACTTTACTTTTACAGAAAGATTTTATGCTTCTTTTGTAAATTATAGCAACGATCCCGAAAGAAACCATGAGCATTATTTTAGAAACACTCATGATTTTAATCTCTACACCGATCTTTCAAAAGCTTATGAAAATTTCTTTCATACTTTAAATTTAGGAGTGAATTACGTTTTACCAGGAGCAAAATCAGGTAAAATCACGCAAGATTATCTTGAAGAATACGACAAAGAAAACGAACATACAAGTCTTTATGCTGTGCAATATTTCTATAACAACGAAGGACAAAAAAAACTCAAACACAGATTTTCACTTGACTATCTCAATAAACAAAATAAATTCTATAAACTTGAAAATCTTTTAACTTATTATTTTAATGAAAACATCAATCTCAACAGCGAAGTGCTTTACTCTTATGAGCAAAGTCGCTTTACCAATGTCATCAGCCAAATAGAAGTCAATACAAATTCAAAATTTAATTGGATGTTTTCTCATGCTTATCAAAACGATGAGTATGGAAAATATAGCTTTATTGGCACAAGAGCAAATTATATTGCCACACCTAATTACAATTTATTTGGTGGAATTTGGTTTGATACTCAAAGAGCTCATGCAAACATGTGGGAACTTGGCTATACCTACCAAAGAAAATGTTGGAACTATTCTTTAATGTATAGAGAAAGAATCGATCCACAACTCACAAGTGGTGGTATCACAGCTAAAAATCAAAGCGGAGTTTATTTTATTTTCAACTTCTATCCTTTAGGAGGAGTAAAATACGATTTCTCTTTAGCAGAAAGTGAAAACAAAATTTAAAAAGGATGAAATTTGCTAAATATTTTAAAAAATTTTACGAATTTATTATCTGGTAAAAAAGGAAAAATAATGCAATACAGCATAGAAATTAACAAAAATACAGAAATATTTGATATAGATAAAGTCGCCAAACAAGCTGCTGGTGCTGTTTTAATGAGACAAGGCAAAAGCGTTGTTCTAGCTACAGTTGCAAGAGAAGAAAAACAAGTTGAAGAAGATTTTTTACCTCTAACCGTCCAATACATCGAAAAAGCTTATGCCGCGGGAAAAATCCCTGGTGGTTATGTCAAAAGAGAAACCAAGCCAAGCGATGCAGAAACCTTAACAGCGCGCATTATTGATAGAAGCTTACGCCCTCTTTTTCCAAAAGGCTATGCTTATCCAACTCAAATCGTTGTGATGGTCCTCTCAGCTGATCCTAAAGTAGATTTGCAAGTAATGAGCTTAAATGCCGCAAGTGTGGCACTTTATCTTAGTGATATACCTATGAAAGCTCCAGTATGTGGTGTTCGCATAGGAAAGATAGATGGAAATTTCATACTCAATCCAAACAATGAAGAGCTTCAAAATAGCACCCTAGATCTCTATGTAGCAGGTGTAAAAGATGAGCTTTTGATGATAGAAATGAGAGCCTTACCTGATCAAAAAGAAAATGAAATCTTTATCGAAGCTCCTTATGCTGATGTTTTAACTCAAACCACTTCACAAAATATGAATGAACTTAGCGAAGATGAAATTTTAGAAGCTCTAAATTTAGCTCAAAAAGCTATATTAAATGGCTCAAATGCTTATGAAGAAGCCTTTAGCAAACACAAAAAAAATTCTCAAACCGAACTAAAAAATGAGATTGAACATCCTGAAATTTTAGCTTTTATAGAAAATAATTTCCAAAAACAAATCAAAGAAGCCATCAATCAAATGGTAAAAAGCGAAAGAGCAAGCGAACTAAATAAAATCGCTAAAGAAATTTTAAATCTTGAAATCGCTAAAGACTGGAGCGAAGAAAGTATCTTAAATACCTTAGCTAAAGTCAAACGCAAACTTATTCGTGAGCAAATTTTAAATGAAGGCAAAAGAGCTGATGGTAGAAGTTTAAACGAGGTTCGTCCTATCAGTATAGAAACCAATCTCTTGCCAAACGCTCATGGCTCTTGTCTTTTCACTCGTGGACAAACTCAAGCTCTAGTGGTTGCAACCTTAGGCGGAGAAAACGATGCTCAAATGATAGACTTGCTTACAGAAAAAAATCCTATGAGCGAACGCTTTATGGTAAATTATAATTTTCCAGGTTTTTCAGTAGGCGAAGCAAGTCCTATCAAAGCTCCAGGAAGAAGAGAGCTAGGACATGGAAATTTAGCCAAAAGAGCACTTTATCCAAGCATAGATGAAAACTATCCTTATGTAATCCGCTTAGTCAGTGAAATTTTAGAAAGCAATGGCTCAAGTTCTATGGCAACGGTTTGTGGCGGATCTTTAGCCCTAAAAGCAGCAGGAGTGCCAAGCTTAAAACTTGTTGCAGGAGTAGCCATGGGGCTTATCTTTGAAGATAGCAAATTTGCTGTTTTAACAGATATCATGGGGCTTGAAGATCATGATGGGGATATGGACTTTAAAGTAGCAGGAAGCAAAGACGGCGTTACTGCTCTTCAAATGGATATAAAACTAGGCGGAATCGATCAAGAAACACTAAAACAAGCTTTATACCAAGCCAAAGAAGGAAGAATTCACATCCTAAATATCATGGAAGAAGCTGCCAAAGAAATCGTAGTCAATGAAGAAGTTTTACCTAAACTTGAGCTTTTTAGCGTTGATCCTTCAAAAATCGTTGATATCATAGGGCAAGCTGGAAAAACCATCAAAGAAATCATAGAAAAATTTGGCGTTTCTATAGACTTAGATCGCGAAAAAGGTGAAGTAAAAATAGCAGGTAATCAAAACGAGCAAATCAAAGCCGCAAAAGACTACATCATAAATATCACAAGCTCTCAAAAAGGAACTAAAAAAGGCTCTAAAGACAAAGATATATCAGACTTTGAACTTGGGCAAGAATTTCAAGGTATTGTTAAAAAAATCGCTCCTTTTGGAGCCTTTGTGGAACTTAAAAATGGTGTTGATGGTTTATTGCATAGTTCAAAAAGCAAGCATCTTAATTTAAGCGAAAACCAAAGCTTAAAAGTTAAAATCAGCGAAATTAAAAACGGAAAAATTTCTGTGGATTTGTGCGAGTGAGTGAATTTCTAACTCACCCTTTTGAGCCTTTTTTTGACAAGGATTCTAAAATCTTAATTTTGGGCTCTTTTCCTTCTATCAAATCAAGACAAGACGGCTTTTATTATCAACACCCAAGAAATCGTTTTTGGCCTATACTAGAAACACTTTTTGATGTAAAATTAGAAAATATCACAGAACAACAAGCCTTTTTAAGAAAAAAACATATCGCTCTTTGGGATGTACTTCAAAGTTGCAAGATAAAAAATTCAGATGATAAAACCATAAGCTATGCAAAAGCCAATGATTTAAACCTAATCCTTTCTCAAGCTAAAATCCAAGCCATTTTTACCACCGGACAAAGTGCTTATAAATTTTTTACTAAATTTCACTCTCATTTAAAAGCCGTAGCCCTACCCTCAACTTCTCCTGCAAATTTAAATTTTTCTTTTGAACAGCTTTTACAAAACTATGAAATAATCAAAAAATTTACAAAATAGCAAACTAAGCATCACCCAAGCAAGAAAAGAAAAAAGCTAGTTTACATCTAGCTTTTGCGTGTTATCCTTAAATTCAAATTCCACTCTCTTAGCTCCAAAACCTTTAGCAATAGCTTCTAAAGTATCTTTAGCGCTTTTATGAATTTTACTTTCTAAATTTTGGATAAGATTTAAAGACAAGTCTTTAACCTCATCTTTGGCTTCTTTTATGAGTTTGTTTTTATCACTTTCGCTAAAATTAATCCCCGTACTATTGATAGAATCAGGTAGTAAAAAAGGTAAAAATTTAGCATTTTTTTCATCATAAAATTTCATATCTATGATGCTGTGTTTGTATCTACACTCTGGCATGATGATCTTATAAGCATCGTCCCCTAAAGGCAAAATATCAAAGTTTTTATCCCTTAAATCATACAAGAAAGTGATCTCAAATTCAAAAATCAAAGCAATCTGTCTTTCACTCAAAGACCATCCTAAAAGATTTTTCCAAATTCCATTAAAAGCACTATCTTTTTTAGTGACAATCTCTTTGCTAAAAACTTGAAAAACACTTAATTCTCCTATGGATTTAAGCTGCATGATATCGCTAAAACTTTGCGTGCTTTTTTCTTCTATTTTAGGGCTTTTGTACTGCCTAAAAAGCACTATAAATAAAAGCACAAGCAAAATCATCACTAAAACAAATAAAATCATTTCCATTTTAAACCTTTCTAAATTTATAAACCTTGATTTGAAAAGATATATTTTTTCTCAAACGCTAAGAAAATAAAAGCATTAATGATAAAAATCAAACACACAAAAGTAAAAACAAATTCCACGCTAAAATGCGAAGCCATAAGCCCTCCACCAAAAGCACCACAAAAATTTCCCAAAAATTGACAAGTTTGATTAAAACCAAAAATCACACTTAAATTTTTAGCACTCACGCTTTTTTTAAGCAAGGCATTCACACAAGGCAAAAGCCCTCCAAGCCCTATACCTATAAGCAAACGTACGAAAATAAGCATATAAACATTACTTGCTACAGCCTGCAAATAAAAGCAAATTCCACAAAATATCAAAGCTCCAAAAATAATCTTACTAGGCCCTATCTTATCAGCGATTTTTCCAAGTTTTGGTGCAAAAAAAAGATTGCTAATCCCACTTGCAGCCACCACTATACCCGCCCAAAGAGCCAAATTTCCACCTTGATGAATTTGCTCAACATAGATACTTAAAATCGGCATCACTCCAAAAGTACCAAATTGTATCACAAAAGTAGTGATAAAAAGAACGATGATAAGGGTTTTGTTTTCTTTTACTTTTTGGGTATTTTTCTTCGCCTCTTTTTGAATTTTTCTTTCATGGATGAAAAAATAAATCGTCACAAAAGAACAAGCGATCAAAAAAGCCACCACATCAAAAACCGCACTAATGCTAAAAAATTCAGCCACAAAGCCACCAAACAAAGGCCCAAGCAAACTTCCACTTATAGAAGCCGTAGAAAGAGTTCCTAAAGCATAAGCCACTTTTTCTTTAGGTGCTATCACAGCGATAAACACAACAGCAGCAGAAGTAAAACCTGAAATTATCCCTGTTAAACCCCGCACAAAAACCACTTCTAAAGCACTATGAGCAAAACTGAGCCATAAGGTTAAAACCGACATCCCAAAACTTGCACGAAGAAGCATATTTTTATAACCATACTTTGCACCCAAAAAAGCCCATAAAGGCGAAAAAACAGCCATAAAAAGCGGAGTGATCCCAAAAGCAAGTCCTGAATAAAACGCTATTTCACTCGTATTAACATGTCCTAGTTCTTTGATATAAAAAGGCAAAATCGGAGCGATTTGACTAAGCCCCATGCTTGTGGTAAAAACACCAAACCAACACACAAGCAAAGTTCTATTGAAATTTTCCATGGATTTATTGTATGATATTTTTTATAATTTTTAATTAAAACTCAAGGATAAAAATGAAAAAAATACTCTTTATATGCTTAGGCAATATATGCCGTTCGCCTATGGCAGAATTTATCATGAAAGATCTTGTCAAAAAAGCAAATTTAGAAAAAGAATTTTTTATAAGCAGCGCTGGAACTTCAGGAGAACACGATGGAGAAGGTATGCACTATGGCACCAAAAACAAGCTTGCCCAACTTAACATAGAACACAAAAACTTCACAAGCAAAAAACTCACTCAAAAGCTTTGCGATGAAAGCGATTTTTTAATCACTATGGACAATTCCAACTTCAAAAATGTTTTAAAAAACTTCACCAACACCCAAAACAAAGTTTTAAAAATCACTGATTTTAGTCCTAGTCTAAACTATAATGAAGTCCCTGATCCTTGGTATAGTGGGAATTTTGATGAAACTTATAAAATTTTATCCCTAGCTTGTAAAAATTTACTTGTTTTTTTATCAAAATAATTTAAAACAACTATATATTACTTCTCGTTTACTTTTTAGACTTATACTTCTAAACGAACCGAAAAACATTCATAAGAAAAACTCCTTAAAATTACACGCCTAGCTTAAATCCCTTTAGCTAGGCTTTTCTTTAGATGTTTTTATCCTTCAGATTTAAAATTTTTACTATTTTAAGTGCTTCTTAAGAAAAAACTCCAAATTTATGTGCTACAATTACGATGTTTTATTAATTTTTGACAAGGAGAATTCTCATGAAACTAGTTAAACTTAGTTTAGTTGCAGCTCTTGCTGCAGGTGCTTTTTCAGCAGCTAACGCTACTCCACTTGAAGAAGCAATCAAAGATATCGATGTATCTGGAGTATTAAGATACAGATATGAAAGTAGCAATCCATGGAGCAATGATAATTATGGTTCTGGTATTTCTGGTAAACAAGATCATAAATACAGAGCACAAGTTAACTTTAATGCCGCTATAGCTGATAACTTCAAAGCTTTTGTTCAATTTGACTATAATTCGAAAGATGGTGGTTATGGTGAAAATAGCATCAGCAACACAAGTGATACCTTAAGTGTTCGCCAATTATATTTAACTTATACAAATGAAGATGTTGCAACAAGCGTAATCGCTGGTAAACAACAACTAAACACTATCTGGACTGATAATGGAGTTGATGGTTTAGTTGGAACAGGTATTAAAGTAGTAAACAACAGCATCGATGGTTTAACTCTAGCTGCTTTTGCAGTAGATAGTTTCAACGAAGCTTCAGACTCTACTGTAATAATCACTCAAGATATTGATAAGAAAATTACAGGAGTTCAATTTAATCGTGGAAATCCTCAAGGTGATAGCGATACAAGCGGTGCTTTAAACTGGGATAAAAATCTTTATGGTGCTGCTGCCATAGGTTCTTATGAATTCTTAGGTGGACAATTTAATCCTCAATTATGGTTAGCTTATATGAGTGATAATGCATTCTTATATGCTGTAGATGCAGCTTATAGCACAACTATCTTTGATGGAATCAACTGGACACTTGAAGGAGCTTACCTAGGAAATTCCTTGGATAGCAAACTTAAAAATGCACTTTCAAATCAAGCAGCTAACGGTAATTTCTTCGCTTTAAGAGGTAGTGTTGAATTAAATGGTTGGGATGCTAGCCTTGGTGGTTTATACTATGGTAAAAAAGATAAAGTTACTTTAACCACAATTGAAGATCAAGGTAATCTTGGCTCTTTGCTTGCAGGTGAAGAAATTTTCTATACTAATGGTTCTAATTTAAATGGCGATATTGGTAGAAATATCTTTGGTTATGTAACTGCTGGATATACTTTTAATGAAACAGTTCGCGTTGGTGCTGACTTTGTATACGGTGGAACAAAAACAGGGGAAATTGGCAATGGTGGTAAGAAACTTGAAGCTGTTGCAAGAGTAGATTACAAATACTCTCCAAAACTTAACTTCTCAGCATTCTACTCTTATGTAAATGTTAATACAGATCCTGAAAGCACTCATCACGATGCTGTAAGACTTCAAGCTCTTTACAAATTCTAAGGGGTTTTCAAGTTTAACTTTAAGGCGGGATTTTACCCCGCTTTTTTTTATGCCTGATTTTTAAAACTTAAATTTATATAAAATTTTCCCAAGCTAAAAGCTTTAGGAAAATTAGGACTTAAACCAATTAGCTATTTTTTCAAAAAGCCCTTTTTGCTCTTGATGCATACCATCTTTGATACCAAAACTTTCACTTAGTCTTTCTAAAAGTTCTTTTTGTTCATCGTTTAAAGAAGTTGGAAATTTGATAGAAATTTGAACGATTTGATTTCCTATGCGAGAACTATGAACATCTTTTACCCCTTCTTTTTCAAGAACAAATCTTTGCCCATCTTTAGCACCCTTTGGCAAATTTAAACTTGCTTCACCGCGTATGGTAGGTACTTTTATACTCTCTCCTAAGATAGCTTGAGTAAAAAACACTGGAAATTCTATATATATATCATCATCATCTCTGATAAAAGTATCATCTTCGGCAGCAATGATCTTAACATACATATCCCCTCTAGTGCCATTTTTTAAGATATTGCCTTTAGCATTGACACGAAGTTTCATACCTGTATCTACACCTTCTGGGATATTAAGTTCTACACTATCTTTGCTTTCATTATAACCTAAACCTTTACAATCGCTACATTTTTCACTAGCTTTTTCTCCACTTCCTTGACAATCAGGACAAGTTTGTGCAAAAGTGATAAAACCTTGAGAAATTCCAACTTGTCCTCTACCTTGACACTTTGGACAAGTTTGAAGTTTTCCATCTTTAGCCCCTGTTCCATTGCAAGTTTTGCAAGAACATTTATAAGTAAAGTCTATATTTTTCTTGCAACCAAAAACCGCTTCTTTAAAACTTAATTTTAAATTAACGATAAAATCGGAAGGGATTTTCTCATCATTTGAACTCTTTCTACGACGCGATGATGAGCCAAAGCCTTCTCCAAAAAAACTAGAAAATATATCTCCTAAATCCTCAAAACCACCAAAACCTGAGCTATTAGAACCAAATCCACCGCCTTTTAAAGCATCTTTTCCATATCTATCATAAATAGCTCGCTTTTCATCATTACTTAAAACCTCATAGGCTTCATTAACAAGCTTAAATTTCTCTTCTGCTTCTTTATCGCCTTGGTTTCTATCGGGATGGTATTTTAAAGCCATTTTTCTATAGGCTTTTTTTATGGTTTCTTTATCAGCACTTTGCGTGATTTCAAGAATTTCATAATAACTTATTTCCACATTATTCCTTTAAAAAATTTAAAATTTTGCTAGAATTTTAATCTTAAAAATTCAAAAATCTAATTTTAGCAAAAATAAAATCAATAATTTATCAAATTTTAAATAAAATTATGCAAATATTATAAATCTTAGATAAAATTTAAAGGATACTAAAATGATTAATGTGTTGATGATAGAAGATGATCCTGATTTTGCGCAATTATTATCTGAGTATTTAGCGCAATTTAATATTAAAATTACAAATTTTGAAAATCCTAAAAGCGCCTTAAATGTAGGCGTTCAAGGCTATGATTGCCTAATCTTGGATTTAACTTTACCAGGAATTGATGGTCTTGAAGTTTGTAGAGAAATCAGACAAAAAAGCAATATTCCCATTATCATCTCATCAGCTAGAGGCGACTTAAGCGATAAGGTTGTAGGGCTTCAAATTGGTGCTGATGATTACCTACCAAAGCCTTACGATCCAAAAGAAATGTATGCAAGGATTATGAGTCTTATTCGTCGCACAAAAAGAGTTGAACACGCAAATAATGAAAATATTAATTCTGCTTTCAAAATCGATGAGAGAAGGCATGAGATCACCTATGAAGATAAGGTTTTAACACTTACTCCTGCTGAGTTTGAAATTTTAGAATACCTTATCCAACAGCACGGATATAGCGTTTCAAGAGAACAGCTTGTAAGTCGCTGTAAAAATCTAAAAGATAAAGATTCTAAAAGTCTTGATGTTATCATTGGTCGATTAAGAGTAAAAATAGGAGATAGTTCAAAATCCCCAAAACATATTTTTTCTGTTAGAGGTATAGGATATAAACTAATAGGATGACAAAAAATTATTCTATTTATACCAAGCTAATTATTTTATTTGTTGTTACTTTTTTCTTAGTTTGTGTGCTTTTTATCGTTCTTTTGAAAATAGAAGGAAGTGCTTACAACGAAGAAGAAAGTTTAAAACAAGAAAATCTTATAAAAAATTTACTCATCTCCTATGAAAACACTTCAGGTGCTAAAATAGGATCCTATCTTGAAAATAGCGGTTTTAATACTATACAAAATCCCTATCTTGTAAAAAGCATAAGAAATAATGGACAATCGCTTTTTAAGGCAAATGGAGAATTTTGCACCCTTTCTTCTTTAAAATATCATAGCAATCTTTATTTTGATGTTCAATGTAAAGATTTTGATGGCTTATACGAAGAAAATACTAGCGATAGAGTTTATAATCTTTTATTAATAGGATTTTTTTCTTTTTCTTTGTTGGTTGTTTTTATGTATTTTTCGGTATTAAAATCTTTAGAACCTTTAAAAAAATTAAGAAGGCAAGTTGCTAAAGTTGCAAATGGGGAGCAACCTGATTTTTTAGATTATCAAGAAGATGAAGTAGGAAAAATCGCCTTTGAATTTCAAAAAGCTTTTAAAAAAAATCAAGAATTAATCCAATCAAGACAACTTTTCCTAAGAACAATCATGCATGAGTTAAAAACCCCTATAGGAAAAGGGAGAATTATTTCTGAAATGATCAAAGAAGACAGACAAAAAGAAAGACTTATCGCTATATTTTTACGTATGGATTCTTTGATCAATGAATTTGCCAAAATCGAAAATTTATTTTCAAAAAACTACAACTTACACTTTAAACCTAGTCGTTTTAGCACTATACTTGAGGAAGCTAAAGAACACCTTATGAGAGATGATTTTAATAAAGTTGTAAAAGTCGATATCAGAGATGATGCTTTAATCAATGTTGATATGGAAATTTTCTCTGTAATTTTAAAAAATCTTATCGATAATGCCTTAAAATACTCAAACAATGGCACTTGTGAGCTTTTTTGTTGTAAAGAATGTTTTACCATTAAAAATCCAGGCAAGCCTTTAGCAGAGCCTATAGAACATTATCTTGAAGCTTTCGCAAGAGAAAAACACAATCAGGTCAAAGGTATGGGACTAGGACTTTATATAGTTTCAGAGGTATGTAAACTGCATAATTTTGATTTGATTTATTTTTATGATGATGGAAAGCATTGCTTTAAAATTTTCTTTGGAGATAAAGAAAAATAATGGCAAAAGGCCTAGAAAAATTCAACGAACTTGTTGAAAGTTTTGCAAATTTACCTACCATAGGGAAAAAAACCGCCATAAGGCTTGCTTATCACCTTTGCATAAATAATCAAATCGATGGTATGAAACTCGCACACAATATAGAAAATGCTATCCGCTTTATAAAACCTTGTGAGCAATGCGGTGCTTTAAGCGAAAATGAGCTTTGCGAAATTTGCAGTGATAAAGAAAGAAATAAAAACATTTTATGTATAGTTGAAAGTCCAAAAGATATACTAACGCTCGAAGAGAGTCAAAGTTACAATGGGCTATATTTTGTTTTAGATGAGTTAAATGAAGAAAAACTTGAAAAACTAAAGCAAATCATACTTAAGCTAAATATCTCTGAGCTCATTTTTGCATTGACACATAGCATTAATTCTGATGCAACTATCTTTTTTATAGAAGATAAATTTAAAGATTTAAACCTAACTTTTAGTAAAATCGCTCAAGGAATTCCAAGTGGTGTAAATTTAGAAAATGTGGATTTAATCTCTTTAAATAAAGCTATGAATTTTAGAACAAAAATTTAGAAATTTTTATAAGAAATATCGGCTAATTCTTGCAAAGAAAAATCCGCAATCTTTTCATAAATAAAACCTTCCTTGCTTAAAAAATCAAGTAAAGTTTTTTCCATGATTTTAGCCCCTTGTATAAGCTCATCTGAGAGCTTAAAACTCATCGCTTCAATACGCTTTGGCACACAAGCTAAGATGTGTGTTTTAGGCAAATCTCCTGCAAGTTCCATGTATTGTAAGGTTTGAAGCATTTCTATTTCATGAGCACTTCCACTCCAGCTAATTTTATTAGGCATAGCATCATAAGGAAAGAAAAATACATCTCCTATACTCGCATCTTGCGCTTCTATGCAGTCTAAAACGATAAGTCTATCGTACCTAGCGATGATATAGCTAAGTTGCAAAGCCAAAGTTCCACCATCAATAAAATCTAAAGTAAATTTAGGATGAGTAAATTTGTAGTTTTTTTCAAGTTGTTTGCAAAGATGAACGCCTAAGCCTTCATCTGCAAACATGATATTGCCTATTCCAAGGACTAAGAATTTCAATGCTTTTCTTCTTTTACAAATTTATATCCGCTAATAATAGCATCCATAGCACCATCTTTACCTTTTACTGCGTTAAAAATCGCCATGTAAATATGTACTGGTACAAAAATCATAATCACCCACATCAAAATTCTATGATAAGTTCTTACATCAGCCAAACCGCCCATTGCAGCTTCAAGTGGTCTTAAAATATGATATAAAAGCCCACCTAAGCCCTCATGGTAAGTATGAGTATAAAGAATAAGCCCTGTAAGAATGATACCTAACATCACAAGATAAAAGAAAAAATAAGTTACAAATTGCAAAGGATTATAAACCCCTTTTAAATGCGGATGTTTTCCTAAGAAAATGTAAAATTTTACTTGTTCTATCCATAATTTGATATTAAAAATATCCCATACACTTCTGCGTTCTTTTGCACTTACCTTGTCACAAAAAAACAAATATACTTTAAAAATAATACAAGCGATTAAAACAAAACCCACCGCTTGATGTACTAAACGGTATTTTGCCTGCATAAAATTTACGGGTTCGCCGTTACTAATAGGACTTTGAAACACATAAGAAAGATAATATCCTGTGCCAATAAGAATCACTATAGCAATAGCTCTTACCCAGTGCGTTAAACGCAAACCTATGCTAAATTCATATTCAGCTTTTCTTTGCAATTTTTCTTCTTTGTTTTGCATGAAAGCCTCCTTATAAATTGACATTCACTTTATATTCGCTTAGATTATTGCCCTTAGTATCCATTACATGCACTGCACAAGCAATACAAGGATCATAAGAGTGAATTTTTCTAATGATTTCAAGCGGTTGTTTTACATCAGCGATTTTAAGTCCTATCAAACATTGCTCATAACTTCCACCTACGCCATTTGCGTCTTTTGGACTTGCATTCCAAGTAGAAGGCACCACAGCTTGCCAGTTTTCAATGACGCCATTTTTAATTCTACACCAATGACTTAATGTTCCGCGTGGCACATGCCCCATATAGCGTCCTTTGTATTCTTTAGAATTATCGATCACATAAGGCGCGCAAGTACTCTGATCTACTTTTAAATTTTCAACTAAATTATTAAACGCTTTTAAAGCATTATTTGCAACGATTTTTGCTTCAATACAACGAGCAGCTGTTCTTCCAAGTGTACTAAATACAGCATTTAAAGGAAGTCCTGTTTCTTTTAAGAACTCATCTACCACAGGAACAACATTTTGATTACCTTTGGCATAATTTACAACGATATTTGCTAAAGGTCCTACTTGCATAGGGTTTCCTTCATAGCGTGGAGCTTTAATCCAGCTATATTTACCCTTAGTATCAAACACTTTAGAATGAACATTATTTCCATGATGATCTACGCTTTCTCCATCTACAAGTCCTGTATAATTTGGATTTGTTTTGCCATCATAAGGATGTAAAGGTTCATTGTCTGCATACCAAGAATGAGTTGCCTCTTCAGTAATCTTATCTTCTTCTACTTCATAAACCTTGCTTAAATCTCCATTTTTGATAATACCACTTTCAAAAAGCCATTCATCTCTTCCGATTTGGAATTCTTTAAAGGTGTAAAGATTATTTACCCCTATATCGTTTAAAACACTTGCTTCATGCGCATAAGCTTTTCCTGCCATCACAAGATCAGGATAATACGCACGATTAACAAAGTCTTGTACTTCTTGGAATTTAACCATATATTCACCCATTCTTGCAGGATCAAGTAAATCCATAACGCAAGTTACACCACCAACAGTTAAGCTTTGTGGATGTGGATTTTTAGCTCCAAAAATCGCCATACATTGAGCAATGATTCTTTGGATTCTTAAACATTCTAAATAGTGAGAAAGAACGATTAAATTTTGCTCAGGACTTAAACGATAAGTTGGGTGACCATAGTACGCATTAGCAAAAGGTCCTAAATTTCCTTTATCTACGAAAGTTTTAAGTCTTTGTTGCACTTCAAGAAGTTTATCCGCACCTGTTGCATAAGGATTTGGAGTGTATTTAAAAGCTTCATCGCTTGCTTTTTTAACATCAGCACTTAAAGCACTTACCACATCAGCCCAATCAAGCCCATGAAGTTGATAAAAATGTACAATATGATCGTGTAAGAATAAAGCCGCATTCATTAAAGTTCTTGTTAAAAGGGCATTTAAAGGCGGAGTAATACCTAAAGCATTTTCAACAGCAACTATACCTGCTTTATAATGTGAAAAAGTACAAACTCCACAAATTCTTTGTGTCATAAAACCCGCATCTCTTGGATCACGCCCTTTTACTATGGTTTCAATACCACGCCACAAAGTAGAGCCAGCATAAGCTTCTTTTACCACATTGTTATCATCAACAACAACTTCAACTCTTAAATGCCCTTCAATTCTTGTAATAGGATCTACGATTATTTTTTGACTCATTTTTATTCCTTATCTTTTTGCATGGAAGATATAACTGCGTGCGCTGCTATAGCAACACCTGTGAGCGTAAGCACGCCTATGCCGATTTTATCTGAAACACTATCCGCGCCCAAACCAAAAACAGTATCAAATTTACGACTAGCCATAGGCTCTTCAAAAGGTCCCATAGTATCCCAAAAATCGGGCTCAGAACAACCTATACAACCATGCCCTGCTTGAATAGGCCAAGAAGTGTGCTGGTTAAATCTCTCTCTTGAACAGTTATTGAAAGTATAAGGCCCTTTACAGCCTACTTTATAAAGACAAAAACCTTGTTTTGCTCCTTCATCTCCAAAGGCATGCACAAATTCACCCGCATCAAAATGTCCGCGTCTTTCACAAAGATCATGAATTCTTAAGCCATAAGCCCATTTTGGTCTGTTATATACATCAAGTGCTGGTAACTCACCAAATAATAAATAATGAAGCACATTACCCACTATATTTTTTTCACTTGGAGGACAGCCGGGAACATTGATCACAGTTTTGCTTGTTACTTTGCTTAAAGGCTGCGCATTACTAGGATTTGGTCTTGCTGCTTGGATTCCTCCAAAGCTAGAACAGGTTCCTATAGCAAAAATAGCCAAAGCATTTTCACTTGCCATTTTTGAAAGTTCATAGCCTGTTTTTCCATGTGCACCTATGGTTAAAAAATGCTCTGTATCACCCATAGGGATACCACCTTCAACCATTAAAATGTATTTATTTTTATGTTTTTGAATGGCACTTTCTAAATTTTCTTCAGCTTGCCAACCTGCTGCAGCCATCACTGTTTCGTGATATTCTAAAGAAATATAATCAAAAATCAAACTATCAATCGTTGGAGTATCACTTCTTAACAAACTCTCACTACAGCCTGTACACTCAGCCATATGAAGCCACACAACAGGAAGTCTATCAGCAAGCTCAGCAGCTTTTGCTACCATAGGAGTAAAACTCGCTGGTAAAGCCAAAAATGCCGTCATAGCACCTGCCCATTTCATAAAATCCCTTCTAGAAAAACCTGACTTTTCTAATGCTTTTGCAATGCTATTATTGTCTTTTAAAGAAGGAAGCTTTTCAAGAGCCGATAAACGCGACTCTATTTGATGATAATCAATCATTATATTTCCTTTATAACATGAAATTTATTCTCTATAATAATAAAATAAAGGAAGTTAAAATAAAATTAAAAACTTACTCTCATAAGCAAATATTAGTATCAATCTTAATTAAAGTTTAATCATAAGCCTTTTTTGAGTTTGCGAATCAAAAATCTTGCAGGGTGAATAGCGTGGATGTATTTTTTTTCTAAACACAAGGGTTCATTATTTATCAATGCACACAAATACCTTGCCGCTAAAACACTTGTGCTAAAACCCCTTGATCCATGAGCAAAATTAAAATACAAATTACAAGACATTTTAGCTGGTTTTTGCTCCTTGTTTTTTGTCCATAATAAAGCTTTATATTCTTCTTTATAAAACACTTCATCATAAGCATTTCCAACTATCATAAAGCGATCACTCGAATAAGATCTAAAACCTACCTTAGAACCTATGATTTCTAATTTTGTATTTTTATCTATAAATTCGGCTATATTTTCTATATTTTGTTTATCATCTTCTTCTTTTGATTCTAAACTTGTATCAAGCCTATCATAACTTGCTCCAATCACTTGCAAATCATCTTTTATAGGGCAAATATAAGCCTTAGAAGATAAAGGAAATGGAGAGTCTAAAAAAGGTTTTAGATGTGTAACTTGACCTCTTACTTTGCTTAATTTCATCTCATCATAAAAAACAAAATCTTTTGTATCTGCACCCATAGCATAAATCAAAACCGCATAATCACTTTTAACAATATTATTTTTAAATTTTAAAGCAAAACACTCATTTTCAAATTTATAAGCTTGAAATTCATGATTAAAATATATACAAGCTTTACTTTTTTCAAAAAGATTTTTAACCAAATTTTTTGGAAAAATCACTCCACCATCTTCTAAAAAAGCTTGATTTTTTGAAATTTTAAGCAAAACATTTTCTCTTTGTGTGTCAAATCTTTCTTGCATCAAATCATTATGTGCAAACTCGACTACACCCTTAAATTCTAAATCTAAAATTTGTCTATAAAAACGACTTGCCTCTATAAAAGAAAGCTCTGAAAACTCCCCTAAATTTACCTTAGGCTTTAAGATTAAAGAGCTTAAAATTCCACTTTCATTTCCGCTTGCACCCTTGCCTAATTCTAAATGTTTTTCAAAAACATCTATTTCAAAACCCCTTAAACTAAGCTCATAAGCTAAAACAGCACTTGATATACCTGCACCAATAATAGCTACTTTTTTATTTTTTAAAGATGAAAATGTTCTTGAAAAATACGCTTCTTTATCTTTAAACTCAAGTTCATTTTCCAAATAAGCTTTAATCATTTCTCTTTTTCTAAAACCTTTGGTTTTTTCTACTCTAAAGCCATATTTTTTTAAATTTTTTTGTAAAAAACTTGCCGAAGAAAAGGTGCAAATTTGTGCATTTTTTTTAGAAAGTCTTGCCACTTCAAAAATTAAATTTTCATCAAACATTTGTGAGTTTTTATTTGGAGAAAATCCATCTAAATACCAAACATCAGCTTTAAAATCCAATTCTTTTAAAATAGCAATATCTTCAAAAACAAGATCTAAAAAACAATCTTCAAAATAAAAACGATAAATTCCTTCTTTAGCTTTAGGATAAAATTTTAAAAATTGCTCTAAAAACTCTTTAAACTCTTCATAAAATCCTAGTTTTTGATAAATTTCTTTTAATTGTTCTTTTTCGATATAAAAAGCTTCTATACTGATATAAAAAAGTTTTTTGGGACGCTTAGAAGGAGTGGTTTCTAAAAAGCGTTTCAAAGTAAGAAAAAAATTTAAACCTATACCAAAACCACTCTCTGCGATAATGAAATTTTCTTGATTTTTCCATTCAAAAGAATGAGTGTAAACAAATTTGCTTTCATTTAAGCCATCTTTGGAATTAAAATAAAAATCATCAAAATCCAAAGAAAAAGGAGTATTATCCTTAAAAATTAGTTTAGCTTTTTTCATCGGTTGTTATAAAAATAACTCTCAACTCCATCAGCAATACCCTTAACCAATAAATCTTGAAAAGCTTTATTGGCGATTCTTTTACCTTCATTTGGATGTGTAATATAGCCAATTTCAATCAAAATTGCAGGCATTTGCGCACCCACTAAAACCCAAAAAGGTGCTTCTCTTACACCGCCGTCTACAATTTTATACTTTTTGCGTGTTTGAATGAGTATATTTTTTTGTACATCAATGGCTAGTTTATTTGAAGCAACGATTTTTTCACGATTTAAGAAATTTAAAATACTTTGTTTTGAGAAATAATTAATCTCTTCAAAATCTCCTTGATTTTCTTTTTCTGCTGCTTTTTTACTTCTTTCGCTTCTTGCAGGACTTAAAAAGAAAGTTTCCACGCCTTCGCTACTTTTAGCCTTGGCAGCATTGGGTGCTGCATTAGCATGTATAGAGATAAACAAATCCGCTCTTTTATCATTAGCATATTTAGTTCTATCGCGAAGATTGATAAATTTATCCGAACTTCTAGTGTAAAGCACTTTATAACCACGTTTTTTAAGTTCATTTCCAAGTTTTAAAGCCGCGCTTAAAACTATATCTTTTTCTTTTAAACTTCCTTTTTTATCACTTAGAGCACCGCTATCTTTTCCACCATGCCCCGAATCGATAACTATAAGTTTTCCTGATTTGTATCTCGTACTTAAGGTTTTATTAAAACTTTGAGTTGCTTTTTTATCTACATTTTGACTTGAAGTTTGCGCATGAAAACCTAAAGTGAGATTTCTATTATCCAACTTTTTTAAAAGTTTAAATTCTTTAGGAGCACTCAAAACCACACGAACAATTTTTGGATTATATTGCGTAACGACAATTGTATTTTGTCCAAAGGTAAAGCTTTTTCTATTACCTTCTAACACACCTTTAAAACTTACAACATATCGGAATTTTTGATCTTTGGTTTCAAATATTGCTATTTCTTTTTCATCCAAATCATCGCTCAAATTTAACACCACAGCGTTAGAAATTTTATCCACATCTAAAACATATAAAGGTCCTTGATCTTCTTTTTCGTTATTGGTTTTTTTATCTTGTTTTTTTGTTTCTAAAACTTTGGCTTTAATTTCTATTTTTTGATCTTGCTTTTTCTCTGAAATTTTACTAACTTGCTCGGTCTTTTTTTGGCTAGTAATTTCTTTTGAAAAAATTATTTTTTCTTCTTTAAAAGATATATCAATAGGAATTTTTTCTTTAGCATAAACCACTATGCGTATGGTTTTGGGATTAAATTGTGAAATCACTAAACGATAGTCATCAAATTTAAACTCTTTTTTACCTCCTTCTAAAACCCCATCAAAATCACTAATAAAACGATAGTTTCCTTTTTCATCTAAAGCAAAACTTTTTAATTGATTCTTATCTAAATTTGTATTTAATTCAAGCTCTACACCTTGGCTTGTTTTACTTGACCTTAAAACATAAATTTTATCATCACTTTTTGTTTTAGAAACGATACTACTCTTTGGCTCTTGTGAAGTTTTAGAATCTATTTTTTCTATATTTTTTATTTGTTCATTAGGTGATTTTTTTTCACTTTTTTGAACTGTTTTTACAGGTTTAAAAGTTGATTTTTCAGTATCTTGAGAAATATTTTGAACCTTAATATCTTTAATAACAGCCTTTCTTAAAGCATTGATACTTGCTTCACTTATACCACTTTCTTTTAACTCATTAGCATATGACTTGTCGTCTAAATTTAAAGTATTTGAACTGATGATCAATCTTTTTAAGATTTCAATTTTAGTTTTTTCATCTTCATTGATAACACTTTGTATATAAAGGCTTTTGAGCTGATGATGAAATTTTACTTGCACTTCGCTTTTAGAACCGATAAAATTTTTATCGAAATTTGCAAGTTCATTTTCATAAGCTCCAAAAAGAGTTGTAAAAACAAATACTAAAAATACAAAAATTTTAGCCATTATTCACCATTAACCAATTTTTCCATAAGTTCTTTAACGCTGATAAGTTTATCTAAACGATATCCATTTGCACCTGTAAAGAAAAGTCCTGTTTCTTTTTTACCTGACCATGCATCAAAAAGCCTATCTGCTATACAATACCCTACTTTAGTCGCCTCTTTTCCGCGTCCACAAGGTGCTACACAATTGCTTATACAATTGATCTTTGGGCCCATTCTTTTATCTACCAAATTTAAAAGATTGGTTCTAACTCCACGAGCAGGATAGCCCACAGGAGATTTAATAAGCTCTATATCTTCTTCTTTAGAAGCTAGCAAAACGCTTTTAAACTCTTCACTTGCATCACATTCAAAAGTTCCTATGAAACGCGTTCCCATTTGAACACCACTAGCTCCTAAAGAAATAGCGTTTTCTATATCTTTTTTATCCCAAATTCCACCTGCAGCAATCACAGGAAAAGATCCCCAATTTTTAGCCTCTTCTACCACAGGAGTGATTAATTTTTCTAGTTGATAATTTGGATCTAAGCACTGCTCATAAGTAAAACCTTGATGACCTCCACTTTTTGGCCCTTCTAAAACCACTGCATCAGGTAGGCGGTTGTAACGGCTTTGCCATCTTTTGCAAATAATTTTTAAAGCCTTTGCAGATGAAATAATAGGCACTAAAGCCACATCAGGAAAATCTACAGTAAATTCAGGTAAATTTGTAGGAAGTCCAGCGCCTGAAACAATCACATTAAAACCAACCTCACAAGCATCGCGTGCTATTCTTGCATAATCATTACTTGCACATAAGATATTACACCCCAAAGGTGCATCGCCACAAACTTTTCTTGCATTATTAATTAAAGCTTGCAAACCCTTGCGTGAGTAAAAATTTTCACTTCCATAAGGCTTAGCGTTTAATTCTTTACTCGCATACTTTCTTTCTTCATAATATCCTGTTCCCACAGAAGAAATGATCCCAAGTCCACCATTTAAAGAAACTGCAGAAGCTAATCTATCCCAGCTTATGCCTAGTCCCATTCCCCCTTGAAAAATGGGATATTTTATAGTATGTTTTCCTATTTGTAAGGGTTGTAAATTCATTCTTTTACCTTTAATTTTGCAAATTTTCTTTTACCTATTTGTAAGATGTATTCTCCTTGTTCTAAATGCATTTGCTCGTCGCTAACTTTTTGAGAATTTACACTTACTGCATTAGCGATGATGCTTCTTCTTGCTGCAGAAGTAGAACTTTCCAAACCACATTCAACCAAAGCCTTAGCAAGCCAAATTTTTCCTTGTATTTCAAACTCAGCCATATCACTTGGTAAAGCATTTTGAGAATGAATCCTATCAAATTCAGACTTAGCATTATTAGCCTCTTCTTTGGAGTGAAAACGCTCCGTAATCTCTAAAGCTAAATTTTCTTTAGCTTTTTTAGGATGTAAATTGCCTTGTTCTATATCTTTTTTTATTTGCGCGATTTCTTCTAGGCTTTTTTGACTTAAAAGTTCATAATATCTAAACATCAATTCATCGCTAATACTTAAAATTTTAGCATACATATCATTAGCTTTTTCTGTAACACCAATGTAATTATTTAAACTCTTACTCATTTTGTTTACACCATCTAAACCTTCGAGTAAAGGCATCATAATCACAGCTTGTTCTTTTCCTATGTTATAAACCCTTTGAAGCTGTCTTCCCATTAAAAGATTAAATTTTTGATCCGTTCCGCCCATTTCAATATCGCTTTTTAAAGCCACGCTATCATATCCTTGAAGTAAAGGATACAAAAACTCGCAAATCGAAATAGGGCTTTGCTCTTTAAATCTCTTGGTAAAATCGTCACGCTCAAGCATTCTAGCTACACTAAAAGTTGAAGTAAGCTCTACTATACCCGTAGCTCCAAGTTCATTAAGCCAAGTAGAATTAAACTTAATCTGTGTTTTTTCTTTATCCAAAACCTTAAAAACCTGCGTTTCATAAGTTTTAGCATTGATTAAAACTTGCTCTTTATCCAGCTTTTTACGCGTTGCACTTTTTCCACTTGGATCGCCAATTTGTCCCGTAAAATCTCCAATCAAAAACTGCACAATAGCTCCATGTTTTTGCAAAAAAGCCATTTTTGTTAAAACCACACTATGGCCTAAATGTAAATCAGGCGCTGTAGGATCAAACCCTGCCTTTATAAAGAAATTTTCACCCTTTTCATAATAATTTTTAATTAAATTTTCTATTCTTTCTTCATCAATAAGCTCTGCACAGCCACGCTTAACTTCTGCTAATATTTTTTTTATATCCATAATAAACCTTTTTAACCTTCTTTATAAGCATCATTTAAAGATGTAAAATCTAAAATTTTACAACGAGATTTTAACCTATCCTTGACACTATCTGGATTGATATTATCAGGAATTTCCATTGTAATCTCAAAATAATCTACCGCCGAATTTAAATCACTTGATAAATTAATTGTTAATAGATTTATCTGCATTTTAGCTAAAAATGCCAAAAATTCCGCTAAAACACCTTTTTTATTTTCCAAAGAAAAAATCAATTTATAAGATTTAGGGATGTTAGAATCCCATTTTATAAATACCATATCTTGATTATTATCTATCATTTTATCAGCTCTATCGCAAAGCTTATGATGGACAATAGCGTTACCACCTTTAACAAAAGCTAAAACAGCATCACCTCTTTTTGGATGGCAGCAAAAATCAAAATCCACATTAGCAATTTTATGGTTACAATATAGAGTAAAATTTCCTATTTTTTGTTCTTTAATCTCATATTTATCAAACCAATATGACTTCTTGGCGTATTTTTTAAGACCATTAACTATATCTTTCAAATAAGCACTATCTGTTGCTACTTGTCTAATACGTCTGGCTAAATTTTCTTTTTCTATCCAAGTTTCAATTCTGTTTTTATCAACTCCAAAAATAAAACTTAACATATTAATAGAACTTGCTAGATTAATCTCTCTGATTTTTTGCTTACAAAATTCCCTTATACTTGCTTTTGCTTTTCCTGTTTTAACACTATCTATCCAAGAACAGCGATAAAATTTATCATTGCTAGTAACCACTCGCACAATATCGCCATTTTTAAGCTCAGTTAACAAAGGCACTTTAATACGATTTACATAAGCGCTTTTTGCATGAAGCCCTACTTTGGTATGCACTTCATAAGCAAAATCAAGAACCGTTGCACCACGAGGCAAAGTGAAAATTTCTCCCTTAGGAGAATAAACTGCAACATCTTCAACATAAAGACTATCTTTAGCATATTCATAAAGTTCAATAGCATTATAATCTTCTGCATTTTCAAGATTGTTTATACTTTGCATTGAAATATCTGTAAGCCAATCAAGACGAGGTGCAACCACGCTGCCATCTTCTTTATATTTCCAATGCGCTGCTATACCAAATTCCGCAATTTTATGCATATCAAAAGTTCGAATTTGTGCTTCTATAATACTTTTAGTATCAAAAAGTGTGGTATGTATGGTTTGATAACCATTTTGTTTAGGCAAGGCTATATAATCCTTAAAACGCGAAACCAAGGGATTAAAATGCGTATGTAAAATTCCCAAAGCCAAGTAACAATCACTTACTTTTTCAACCAAAATTCTTACCCCAAGTAAATCAAGAACTTCTTCAATACCAATGCCTTTTCTTTGCATTTTAAGATAAATAGAATAACTATGCTTAATGCGTTTTTGAATTTCAAAACTACCTTGTCTAAAGCCATTGCTCAAAAATAAAAGTTCGATTTTGGAAATAAATTCATTTAAACCTAATTGCATTTCTTGATTATTGGAATTGATATAATTGTCAATAAGCTTATACTCATCTGGCATAAGATATTTAAAACTAAGATCTTCCAAATAATTTTTTATGCTTGAAATACCAAGTCTATGAGCTATTGGGGCATATACAACTAAAGTTTCTTCGCTGATTCTTTTTTGCTTATCTTCTCTTAGAATATCAAGAGTAAGCATATTATGCAACCTATCGCATAACTTCACAATCAAAACCCCAACATCTTCAATGCTTGCTAAAAGCATATTTCTGAAAGTCAAGGCTGATTTAGTTAAACTTTTTTTAGATTTTGATGAAATGAGATTATCTTCTCTAATTTCTATAATTTTAGTAAGCCCTAAAACAAGTTTTAAAACCTCAGAACCAAACTGCTCTCTAAGTTCTTCTTCGGTGCAGTTTGTATCTTCGATCACATCATGCAATAAAGCAGCTAAAATATTGCTTTTATTTTCACTTAAAAATCCAACCAGTGTTGCTACTAAAATAGGATGTACCGCATAAGGCTCTCCACTTTTTCTAAACTGCCCTTCATGGCAAAATATACAGTAATCTACTGCTTTTTCAAGAATGGCATCATGGCCACAAATTTCGAAAAGTAAAACCTTAGCAGCTTCTAAATCTTTACAATTTTTTACATTATCGATTAATTGTTCAAGTAATAATTCTTCATCGATTGGTTTCAACTAAACCCTCTAAAGTGATTTTATTTTCTGCAATTTCATATAAAGCTATATCTGCAAGTTTATTTTTATTTTTATCAAAATCCACTAAAGGAGTCGCACCATTTGCTAATTGCTCTGCTCTTTTTGCCACCACTAAAGAAAGACGATATCTATCATTGCCCATTTTTTCCAAAGCTTTTGCCGCTACTTCTTCTATTCTTTTATCCATAATTTTCTCCTTAATTATTTTTAACGATTGAACAAAGGCTAGTATCACCTTGTATAATTTTAAGCAAATTACCCTCTTCAAACATATTACAAACCACTATAGGAAGTTTGTTGTCTTTAGCTAAAGCTATCGCTGTATCATCCATCACTTTAATATTATCTTGCATAGCCTCATCATAACTTAAAGTATTTAAAAATACTGCATCATCAAATTTTTTTGGATCTTTATCATAAACTCCATTAACTTTTGTAGCTTTTATTACCATATCTGCATCAATTTCTACAGCTCTTAAAATAGCTGTTGTATCTGTAGTAAAATAAGGATTTCCAGTGCCTGCAGCAAAAACCACAACACGACCCTTTTCTAAGTGTCTTTGTGCTCTTCTCATAATATAAGTTTCACAAAATGCTTCCATCTGAATAGCACTTTGAACCCTCACTTCAAGCCCAGAGCTTTCCAAGGCTTCTTGAATGGCAATAGCATTGATAACCGTAGCAAGCATTCCCATATGATCGCCACTTGTCCTTTTAATCAATCCGCCCTTAGCAGCACTTACTCCACGAATAATATTGCCACCACCTATAACTATGCCTACTTCTATTTGATTTTTTACAAGTTCTTTAATCTCTGAAGCTATGAATTTTAAAATAGAATTTTCTATGCCAAAGCCATTTTCACCTGCTAAAGCCTCTCCTGAAAATTTTACTAAAACTCTTTTTCTCTCTTGCATTATTTCTCCTTATTTAACTTGAAATTATATTTTAAATTCCATTAAATTTAGCTAATTTAAGCTAATGAGTTCCAAAGGATTGATATGAAAATTTTTTTGAGTTACTTCAAAAGTAAGATCATTTTTTATTCTACCCACTACGGCACCTTTTTTAATATTCTTACCAACTTTAATATTAGGAGCAATCTTATCTAAATGTGCGTATATTGTATGTATGCCATTATCATGTTCAACAATAACAACTCGAGCTAACATACTAGTATCTTTGGCAAAAACTATTTTTCCATCTAGCACATTTTTAACAACTGCATCGCTTTTATTGCTTCTTAAAACTACATTCTCGTTAAAAATTTTAAGATTGTAAACAGGATCAACATAATTTCCAAATTTTTGCTTCACAGTAAAAGAATCCAATGGAGCTATGGTTTTTTTTCCTGTGTAACGCTTGACTGAACCTCCTTGATAGCTTGAACCTAATTGCCTTATTTGTTGATTATTTTTTACTATTTTAGTATCATTTTTGCTTGAATTTACATTTTCTTTATCATTAATAATTTTTAATTGATTTAATGTTTTTCTAAGCTCTTCTTGCTGAGCTTGTAAGTCATCAAGTTTTTTTGCATATATAGTTCGATCTGTTTTTTGTTTGTTGATTTCGCTAATTTGTTTTTGTTTTAAACTTTGAAGTTTAGCTAATTGAGCGTTGTAATCCTTAAGACTATCATTGATTTTCTTAATCTGAGCTTGTTTATCATCAATAAGCCTATTTACTCCCTCATAATCTTTAGAAATTTTTAAAATTTCTTCATTTAAAACTTTGTTTAAACTTCCTAAAATTTCAAAAGCCATAAAACTTTCTTCACTTTCAATATAGCCTTGAGGGATAGGTAAATCATAAGCAAAATCTTTAGCCATTAAAGATATAAGCTTACTTTCCATATTTGATTTACTTTTAAGCAAATCTTCATTTTGGCTTGTAAGGGTGTTTAACTCTTGATTTTGAGCCTTAGCGCTTGCTTCAAGCTTAGAAGTTTGTGAATTTAAGCCTTCAATTTGTAAGCTTAAGTCTTTCAAACTTTTTTCACCATTTAAAATATCACTAGCCAAATCTTCAAGTTTTTTGTTTAGCTGTTCTTGTATACGTTTATTTTCTTCTAAACTTTTTGTTTTTTCATTTATAGCATTTGCTAAACTTATATCAACAAATAAAAAAAAACAAAAAAAGATAAGAATGTTTTTTCTCATCTTTTAACCTTAAACATAACCGTATTTACACACAACAAGCAAATAAACAAAGTAGCTAAAAAAATTAAAGTCAAATGTAAAATAAAATTAATAGGTGGAAAAATAATATCTACAGCCTTTAAGCTTTCTTGGATAATAGAAAGATCAAAAATTTGGGTAAAAAAGGCAAGCAAAATAATAAAAGCAATAAAACAATCAACCACAACTACCTTATAAAGCATAAAAGATCTAAACCAAAACGGAGCTCCAAATAAACACATAATTTCAATACGATCGGTATGTTCATAAAGCCAAATTCTCATCTGTTTTAAAAACAAAACAAAGGCAAGTAAAATAATGATAAATAAAAATAACCAAAAAACAAATTTCATCAAAATAAGTAAGGAATATATCTTATCATGGGTTTTGGAAAAAGTTTCAACCCTGCTAACACCTACAATATTTAAAAGTTGATTTTTAATTGAATTTAGTTCATTTTGATCAGGCAAAGAATTTAATTTTAAAGTATAAAATTTTGGCAGAGAATCTTTTAAAACTTTCAAATTCTTTTCAGAAACATCATTTTTCAAACGATCGATTAAATCCTTAGGATCTAAAGATTCAAGTCCAGCAAAAAATGGTACTTTTGTTTTTACCACATTCTGATCAAGTTCAGTTTTACTGACAACTATAATATTATAATCTTTATTAACAAGTTCTTCATAATGTTTTAAAGTTGCATTTGTAATCAAAATAAACTCAAAAGCAAACATCATAAACAATAAAGATAAAATTAAAGATAAATGTGTTTTAAAAAATTTCATTCATTTTTCCATTTTCTATATTAAAACGACGATAATCCACTCTTAAATTGCTAGGAATTCTATGTGTTACCACTATAACACAAGTTCCTAAAAGTTCTCTAGCAGACTTTAAAAGAGTCCATATAATATCAGAAGAATACTCGTCCAAATTTCCCGTTGGCTCATCGCAAAGCAAAAGCTTTGGATTATGAGCTAAAGCCCTAGCCATAGCGACGCGTTGTTGCTCACCACCACTAAGTTGATTAGGCAATTTATCTGCTTTAAAAGTTAAATTTACATGCTTTAAAAGCTTAGCAGCTTGATCATGGCATACTTTTTTACTATAACCTTTAATCATTAAAGGCAACATAACATTTTTTTCAACACTATATTCTTGTACAAGTTTATAATCTTGAAAAATAATCCCTATTCTTTGACGCAATTTTAAAAGTTCTAAATTTCCAATTTTATTCATCAAAGATCCACATACTTCAAGCTTGCCAGAAATAGGTTCTAAATCCCCATAAAAAGACTTTAAAAGCGTACTCTTGCCACTCCCACTTTTACCAGTAATAAAAACAAAATCATCATCCTTAAAAGCAAAACTCGCTTCTTTAATAACTAGTTCATCATAACCTAAAGTAAGTTTATTTGCTTGGATTAAATTAGGCATCCTTTTTCCTTAATTTCCCTTTTTAAATTTTTAAATTATGCTTTATTTTTGCTTAATTTTCAAGAAAAATTATATTTTAAACTGAACTTTTAAAATTTCTTTTAATTCATTTACCGCTTTAATGTTTTCTTGAATTTTAAATGGTTCTTTAAAAGCAAAATCAATCGTTTTATCAAGATGCAAATAACAATGTTCAGGCTTATTAAAAGCTCCAAAAGCAACCTTTAAAAGCAAATTCTCATCTTGTTTATAGATGCTTTCAAAATGCAAGAAAAAATCATCTTTTTTTATAGTAATATTTTTAAAGTTCTGCTCTATTTTTTTTAAATCCTCTCTAGAAAATTCAACCGATGAGAGATTAAATTCATTTAACTCATAATTTTTACAGTCTTGGTTAAAATTCCACACCCAAAGATCATATATATTTTTTTCTTGCTTTTTCCATCTATCTTCATATTTGCTTGAAATTTCTAAATTTTCATTTTTTCTAAGACTAAATTTTGGCGCAGGAAAAGTCAAAAATTGCTCTAAAGTAAAATTAAAATACTCAAAACTATCTGTTCTAAGCTCAAAACGACCATTTTGAACTAAAACCCTAGCACATTCTTTGCAAAAATCCTTCCCAATAACTCGCCTATGAGGCTTTTTGTCCCAAGGAACAGGAAAATGTAAAAAAATCTTTTCAACTGATTTTGATTTTAATACACTCAATAACAATCTCGCATCACTTTGGATTAGCAAAATATTATTTACATTTTGTGCCTTAGCAAGTTTAGCTACTTGAGTTAAAGCTGGATTGTAAATTTCCACCCCTAAAATTAAAACATTTGGATTTTCTTTTGCTTGATAAAGCAAATGTCTTCCTGTTCCAAAGCCTATTTCTATATAAATTTTACCTTGAAGTCTAGATAAAAGTTCATCAAAGTTATCAACGATAAATGGTGTTTTTTCAATTAAAGCATTGTTTTTAAGTCCAAAAGCTTCATTGATAATATCCTCACAAAAACCTTCTTTAAAGATTTTTAAAGCCTTTTGTAGATAACCTATTTTAGAAGGTTTTGTATGTTTATCGCCTTTAATCACAAAACCATTTTGTGCTTTTTTAATCTGCAGAAAAAAACTCTCTTCTTGAACCTTTGTATAAATAAGACTAACATTATCATTCTTAGCAAGCCAAAGAAATTCAACATCATCCTTGCTATAAGGCAGATTCATTTCTTTGATCTTTTTGCTTCTAAAATTTGGCACTACTGAGCCGCCTTAACTTTGCTTGAAGGTTCTGAACGAAGCCCAGCCGAATCAATAGCAATAACTTCATAACTATATTCCACCCCTGGTAAAGCTTTTACATCTTTTAATCGCTTTTCTTTAATGCCTTTAAAAACTGCATTTTGCTCTCCACCATAGCGTCTTACTTCATATTCAACAGCTCTAGTATCATTATCACTCCATTCTAAATTTATCCCTTCGCTTGTGCTTTGAGCCAAAATAATACTAGGAGCCAAAGGATTATCTAAAGTTCTACCCTCTACACCATCTTTTGGCATAGGACTTTCAAGACCATCTTTATCCACTATTGTTACTTTATAATACTTGCTTTTACCTGCTCCTTCTACTATATCCTCATAAGAATTTTTATCAGTCTTTGCCAAAACACTAAAAGGAAGGAAGCTTGAGCTCGTAGAATAAACTTTATAATAAGAAAAATCTTCATACGTAGGAGCATCCCAAGTTAAAATGATTTTATTAGAACCATCTGTGCTAGCACTTAAATGCTCAACTTGAGGGGGTAAAGCCTTGCTTGTAGAACTTACAACTTGACTTGGCTCACTCTTTATCCCATTAAAACTCACAGCAATAATTCTATAACTTGAATTTTCATTAGGTTTTAAATCACTATCGATGTATTCAGCGTTTAAGCGATTTTTTACTTCTGCAATTTTTTTAAATTCTTTATCATCACCTTTAGTTCTTTCAATAATATAAGAATCAACCCTAAAATCAGGATGCGGACGCCAAATAAGTTTAATACGATTAGGCAAATTGGTCACAGCTTGAATAAAAGGAACAGCTTCAAGTCTTGGAGCTGTGCTCACTTCTATAACCTTGCCATCTTCTGAAATTTGTCCTTGCTCATTAAAGCTTTTCATCATATAACGATACTTAGTACCAGGCTCTAATTTAGTATCTACATAATGAGTTTGAAACTTATCTTTAATAGTGCCTACAAGTTTAAAATCAGGATTTTCATCACTAGAACGATACAAATAAAATCCTTTGATATTTTCATTATATAAAGGCTCCCATTCAAAAGCAATATTACTCATATCACCAAGACTTTTTAAACTTTCAACCTTTGGTAAGCTTTCATTTACGGCAGGCTCTTTACTTGAAGCTAGCGAATTCATTTGCGAAACACTACAAGCGCTAAGCAAAAGAGTTAAAAAACTCAAGTAAAAACTCAAGCGAAATCTTTTCATCATTCTCTCCTAAATTAATTTGTTCAAACATAATGTTTTTAAAATCTTCCATCAAAGGTGCTTTAACAAAAATTTGCTCTTTAGTTTTTGGATGGATAAAATACAAAAAATAGGCATGCAACATTATCCTACAATCATACTTACCCTTATAACCATACAAACTATCGCCCAAAATATGGCGATTTAAACTAGCCAAATGCGCTCTAATTTGATGAGTTCTTCCTGTAAAAAGCTTAGCAGCCATCAGAGTTAAATTTTCAGTTTTTACTACATTTATGAAAGCTGATTTTGCATTTTTACTGAATTTATTTTCCTTATCTATGGCTATTTTTTTAATAGCATTAGAAGGCGAACGCATTAAAAATTTTTCTACTATAATTTTATCTTCTTTTAGTGGCAAATCAATTAACGCAAGATAAATTCTTCCCATGCTTTTATCTGCAAGCTGTTCGCTTAATCTTTGGTGGGTGAAATTATTTTTCGCTATTAGTATAGCCCCACTTGTATCTTTATCTAATCTATGAACAAGACCAGCTCTTATCTCTCCTCCTAAATTTGATAAAGTATATTTTTTTTCTATCAACCAATCCACCAAAGTGGCATTTTTAACACTACTTGCTCCATGAACGACTAAATTTGAAGGTTTATTTAAAACAAGCAAATCTTCATCTTCGTATAACACATCAATATCAAAATCCACTTCAAACTGAGGTTTTATCTCATCGTAAAGCTTTAAACTTACAATAGAAATAATATCACCATTTTTAAGCTTAAATGAATTTTTATCTTGAATTTTATAATTAACCTGTACGCAATCTTTTTCTATAAGTAAAGCAACTTGATTGCGACTTTGGTTTAATTTTTTAGCCAAAAACACATCAAGCCTTGAATTTTCATCTACTAAAAAAGTTTGCATTTTTTCCTTGGAGGTTTTGATAAATTTAAAATTTTAGTTTATAATTATAGCTTTATATTACTAACTGAAGGCAAATTTTGTTTAGATTAGATAGAAGAATTTTAACTCATTTTGACTATATGCAACCCATTTTATTTTTACCCATAATTCTTATTTCATTTTTCTTGATCTTTGAAGCTAATCCTTTTTTAGCAGAAAAACAGTTTGTTTATGCCTGTGTGGGATTGTTTGCTTTTATGGTTTTTTTCTTCTTTCCCATAAGGAAATTTATTTGGATTATTCCAGTTGCTTATTGGATTAATATTTTTTTATTGCTAAGCGTAGATATTTTTGGGGTTGAAAAATTAGGTGCTAAAAGATGGCTTGAAATTCCTTTTACTCACTTTACTATACAACCTTCTGAAATTTTTAAACCTAGTTTTATTTTAATGCTTGCTTATCTTATTTATCAAAATCCTCCTCCAAAAAATGGATACAAACTTAAACAATTCATCAAACTTAGCTTTTACATCATCTTACCTTTTTTGCTAATTGCAAAAGAACCTGATTTAGGAAGTGCTATGGTTTTACTACTTGTTGGTTTTGGAGTGCTTTTTATCATGGGAGTTCATTATAAAATTTGGTTAAGTATTGTTATAGCTATAAGTGTTAGTTCTCCTATTATTTATACACATCTTTTAAAGCCCTACCAAAAGCAAAGAATTCATGATTTTATTTCAGAAAAACCAAGCTATCAAGTAGCCCAATCAATGATAGCTATTGGAAATGGTGGTTTAACTGGAAAATCTCAAGATGAAGCTACGCAAACTCATTTTAAATTTTTACCTATTTCAACTAGTGATTTTATTTTCGCTTATATGATAGAAAGATTTGGATTTATTGGGGGATTGACATTAATTATATTTTATATTTTACTTATTTTTCATCTACTTAGTTTAAATTATAAACTTAAAGATGATTATTTTACTAGAGTTGCTATTAATTGTGTTGCATTATTTATTTTTATTTATGCGGCAGTAAATATCTCAATGACTATAGGTTTTGCACCAGTAGTTGGGATCCCTTTGCCTTTTTTTAGTTATGGTGGAAGTTCTTTTACTATTTTTATGATTTTTTTTGGAATTTTACAGCATTTAATCACTTTTAGATATTTTTGGATGGATATAAAGGCTAAATAAAATATTTTTAAGCATTAATAAGATATAATTTTATCTTTTAATTCAACTTAGGCGGATTTATAGCTCAGTTGGTTAGAGCAACCGGCTCATAACCGGTTGGTCGCAGGTTCGAGTCCTGCTAAATCCACCATTACTTCTTTTCTGAAATTATCCCAAGCAATCTTAAGTAATCTAAAATTATCATTTAAGATATGATAAAATCATACTTTAAATTATCTTAAATTATCTTAAATTATCTCAAATTATCTTAAATAATCAATTTTGACAATTTTAAAAGTATATGTTATAATATATGTTAAATTTTAAAATTCAAAAATAACATATACTTTTTAACATTAGGAATATTAAAAATGTTTATTGTTAATGATAAGCAACTTAAAACTTTAATTGTAAAAAAAAGAACATACATTAAAGATGCGTGCACAAAAAATCTCTACATCGAAGCAAAAGATTCGCTAAAAGGTACTATTATCTTTTTTTATTTTAGATATAGGTTAAACAAAAAAATACAAAGTATTAAAATAGGAAAATACCCAACAACCACACTGTCAAGCGCAAGAGAAAAAGCAAATATTTTTAATAATATGTTAGCTGAAAAAATTGACCCCAAAGAACAAATTCAAGATAAAGGTGTAAAAAAATCAAAAACCCTAAAAGAAGTTTTTAATGAATGGAGTCAAGTTTTTTATAAAAATAATACTTCTTATAATTTATCGAAGAGATTAGAAACTCATATTATTTCTAAATACGAAGACAAACATATTAATGAACTTACCAAAAATGATATACTTCTTGTTCTTGATAAGCTTTATGTAGAAGGTAAACTCGAAACTATAAAAAGAGTCTTCTTGGGTTTAAAAAAAATGTTAATGTATGCCATAAATAAAGAATATATAGAAAATAGCAACATTTTAATTTTAGACATGAAAGCTCTTTACGGCTCGCCTAAAAAACAAAATCTTAGAGCTATCACAAAAGAAGAAAGATTTAAAGAGTTGCTATTAGCAATAGAAAATTATAATGGAAGTATATTCACAAAAGTAGCCTTGCAAATCAGCCCATATTTGTTTTTGCGAAGCGCTAATATCAGAAATTTAGAATGGAGTGAAATAGATTTCAAAAATTTAAAGATAATTATACCTGCAAATAAAATGAAAAGGGGAGAAGATTTTATTGTGCCACTAAGTGAAAGCGTGATCAAGTTGTTTGAATTTATCAAACCTTTTTCATTCCACAATTCAAAATATGTTTTTCCAAGTGATATAAGCAAATCCAAAACTATGAGTGAAAACACATTAAATCAAGCCATCAAAAGATTAGGCTTTGGGGATGAAATGGTTTTTCATGGTTTTAGAACAACAGCTTCAACCTTGCTCTATGAATTTAAAAATTTGCATGGACAAGATAGCGAAGTTATAGAGTTATGCTTAGATCATCGAGAAAGAAATAATGTTAAAGCTACTTATAATAGAAGCTTAAGACTAAATGATAGAAAACTCTTAATGCAATATTGGAGTGATTATATCGACAAATTAAAAGGAATAATATGAAAAACAAATATTTAAAAGAAGCATTCACTCGGGGGGGGG